>CAXUIV010000273.1:0-6671 GCA_964250875.1 uncultured bacterium | reverse complement strand
AAGCTGCCCACTGCCTACTCTTTACCGCTTCATTACCTAGGCTTAACCTCTTAAAATCTGTATAAAGACAGACGCAGAGTATAGCGAAGACCAAAGTTTTTATGTAGTATATTCACGAGACAAGCTAAGCACTACCTGTAAAAGCGAGCGCGAAGATGTTGAGACTTATATCAGTAAAATCAAAGTGTTCAAATGTAACAAATTATACTTATGGACGCTAAAGAATTAATCATTGAGGCAGGTCGCACTGAGACTCAGTATTGGAGAGACCTGTGGCGCTACCGAGAGCTGTTCTATTTTTTATCCTGGCGCGACATCCTTGTGCGCTATAAGCAGACGGCGATCGGCATTGCCTGGGCTTTGATTCGACCTTTCCTCACTATGGTTGTGTTTACCGTCGTGTTTGGTCATCTGGCGAAACTACCTTCCGGCGGCGCTCCCTACCCAATACTAGTATTTGCCGCCATGCTGCCCTGGCAATTCTTTGCCAGTGCCCTATCAGAATGCAGCAATAGCCTGATCACCAACACGAATCTGATCTCTAAAGTCTACTTTCCGCGCTTGATTATACCTGCTAGTGCGGTGATTGTTAGCTTTGTAGATTTTCTAATTTCCGGCATGATTTTGCTGGGGCTGATGGCTTGGTATAACTTTGTCCCAGATTGGCGGATTGTAACGCTACCGTTCTTTATTCTGATTGCCTTTGCGGCCTCAATGGGGGCTGGCCTGTGGCTGGCAGCACTGAATGTGGAATACCGAGATTTTCGGTACATTGTGCCGTTTATTGTGCAAATAGGGCTGTATGTATCGCCAGTCGGCTTTAGCAGCAACATTGTACCGGAACGGTGGCGCTTGCTCTATTCTTTGAACCCAATGGTAGGGGTCATTGATGGCTTCCGCTGGGCCATTATTGGCGGACAGGCAAAGCTGTACTGGCCAGGATTTATGCTATCCACGGCATTTGTTGTCCTGCTATTAGTCAGTGGCGTCTGGTATTTCCGTAAGACCGAACGTACATTTGCGGATGTCATTTGAGAGGGGACTAAGCGAGTGTCTGATACTGTAGTTCGAGTTGAAAACCTAGGTAAGAGATACGTACTCGGTCATGAAAAGCAGGGAGGATATACAACCCTGCGAGAAAGAATCACTGACGGAGCCAAGTCTCTGAGTCACGTACTGCGGTCAACTGCTGGCACCGTTCAACCAGCAGCCGAAGAATTTTGGGCGTTGCAGGATGTGTCTTTTGAAATCAGGCAAGGAGACAGGGTTGGCATTATTGGACGTAACGGCGCAGGTAAATCAACGCTGCTAAAAATTTTAAGCCGGATTACAGAACCAACTTGTGGACGCATTGCGATCAAAGGTCGAGTGGCCAGTTTGCTGGAGGTAGGAACTGGTTTTCACCCAGAGCTAACAGGTCGTGAGAATATCTATCTTAATGGTGCCATTTTAGGCATGAGCAAGAGCGAAATCAAACGAAAATTTGATGAAATTGTCGCTTTTGCTGAGGTGGAAAAGTTTTTAGATACACCTGTGAAGCGTTATTCTTCTGGGATGTACGTGCGTCTTGCCTTCGCTGTAGCTGCCAATTTAGAACCGGAAATCTTGGTAGTGGATGAGGTTTTAGCAGTAGGAGATGTGCAGTTTCAGAAGAAATGCTTGGGCAAGATGGAGGAGGTTGGCAAAGAAGGCAGAACTATCTTATTTGTAAGTCACAATATGGCAGTTGTGCAGACGCTGTGTACCCGTGGAATTTTTTTGCGGCAGGGAACGGTGTTAACCGACGACACTACGGATACAGCGGTAAGTACTTACTTGAGAACGCTAGAAAACTCCGTAACGCAAAACCTGGTAGAGCGTACAGAACGACGAGGCAAAGGCCAAGTCCGATTCACTCAGGTAGAGATCTCTACTGGTGGCGACTATCCATCAACCACCCTAGCAACAGGTCATCCCGTCCTAATAATCTTCCACGTCACCTCCATCCACCAGGGAATGTCATGCGATTTTACCTTTTATGATCAGCACGGTTTGCCAGTCGTGTACTTCAACAGTGCTGTACACGGTCAAGAGGACTTGAATGACCCAAATCTTGGAGCAAAAATTCTTTGCGAGATTGAGGAATTATTGCTTCTCCCCGGTCGCTACCGAGTGAATGCCGGTATCATTTGCGACGGCGAGTTACAAGATCACGTTGAAGCGATCGCCATCGTTGAAGTTGAGCAAGGCAAGCTCAGGGGCCGCCCTATAGAGAAATCAATCAGCTATGGCAGCGTCTGCATGCAGCATCGCTGGACACTACCCGTACCAGGTTGAAGCTACCGCCTTACAGCAACTCATCCTTTAGCTGCCAACAACCAGCCTCTACTCTCAGACTCAACTAGTAAGCCTATCATTTTATTTCTTATGACTATAAAACTATGTTTCCAAATATAAAACAACTGATCTTACCTTCGTTGCTTCGTATTTACACTACGGTGTTGCGTTTCATACGAAGCAGCCGCAGTCGTAACAACAACCGCTCGGTTCTCATACTTCCCCCATACCTTCCAGGCAGTCTGGGTGATGAAGCTATACTGACAGCAAGTGTGGAGTACATCAAAAGTAGAGGTATAGAGCGAATTGGCTTGGTCTACTATGATCTCGGTCTACGCTGGAACTATTTGGAACCAATAACTGAAGCTGTTGAGCTGAGCGAATATTTTCACCATGACTCCTGGAAAAACAAGTTTCGATTCGCTCATGCAGCCAGTCGCTACGAACAAATTTACTGCTTTGGCACAGATGTACTGGACGGCCATTACTCTGATGATGTATCGCTGCAAATTCTGGAACTGGTCTCATTAGCGGTTGAAACAGGCGCTGCTGCTGCTATTTTAGGCTTCAGCTTTAACGACCGACCGACACCTAAATCTGTTCAAGCTCTGCGAGACCTATCTGCACAGGTAAAACTGTATTCGCGGGATGCTGTGTCTCAACAGCGCCTGATGCACCATTTAGACCGACCTGTGAAGCTGGTAGCGGATTTGGCATTCCTGCTGCATCCTGTTGATGACTCTGAAATCGTGTCGAATGTATCCCAGTGGATCAAAGAACAACAGGCTGATAGTCGGACAGTCGTTGGAGTCAATGCGAATAGTATGCATGTCAGCAGCCTCAAAGAGGAGTCGCTCGACCGTTTGATTCAAGTCTACGTAGATGCCTTATTTGAACTTTTTGGTAAACAGCAGTTTAGCTTTGTGCTGATTCCCCATGATTTTCATAGTGGTCCAGAGATAGTTAGTGACGATGAGTTAGCTGAGGCGATCTTAAAAGCTCTACCGGCGAGAATGCAGTCTTACTGTGTAAAAGTTCCAGCACCCTGTATGGCTAAGGAGATCAAATCTATCTGTAAAAACCTCGATATCGTTCTGACTAGCAGAATGCATCTAGCGATCGCCTGTTTAGGTCAGGGAACACCTGTCGCCTGTGTTACCTACCAGGGTAAATTTGAAGGTTTGTTCAAACATTTTGAGCTTGATGGGACAACCATTGAACCAGAACAAGCTTTTCAACCTGGAAAGTTAGTTGAATTTTTCCTGCCTCTGATTGGTAGAAGAGATGACATTAGTAAGCACATTCGTCTAAAGCTACCCCAAATCCAGCAGCTGGCACGAGCCAATTTTGGTTAATTAAAAGTCAATTCAACATTCGGTTTATAGTTATGAGTCATAAGCCTAAAATCCTGTTTGCCACACCTGTGTTGCAACATCCAGCAGCAGGGGGACCATATTTACGGATAGAGAATTCGATCAAAGCACTTTCTAGAATTTCGGACTTATACATTTACAGCCGAGTTGGTTTAGAAAATATAGGGGGAATTACCGGGCTGTCATTTTACCAGCAGTACTGCAAGGAATTTTATTTTGCTCCTTTTACTGCTTCAGAAAATAGATACATCACGTTTGCTAAAAGAGTAATTAATTTTCTCTCTAGGAAGATTGCCAAGGATAATATAATTACTCCTGTCGGCCAAGAATCAGAAAAAGACTTTCATGACCTATTAAAAGTTGCTGATACTGTTCAGGCAGATTTTATTTGGTTAGGTTATGGAAACATTTCATATCCGCTATTAAAATACATTAAGAGTAACTCTGCATACAAAGTTGTTTTAGACACTGACAGTGTTTGGTCAAGATTCATTCTTAGAGAATTGCCCTACGCCATAAACGCAGAAGAGTATCAAAAAATCGAAAAAGCTGGCAGGGAAAAAGCAGAAGAAGAAAGATGGGGTACACAACTAGCTGACGTCACTACTGCTGTATCTGAAGTTGACGCTGATTATTACCGCAGTTTTGCTAAACACCCAACCCAGATTCAGCTCTTTTCAAACGTAATTGATCCAGCAAATTACCAACAGGTACCGCCACCAGCTAACTTTAAAACACCTAGTATTTACCTTGCAGGCACTTTCTGGGTGCGAAGCCCGATGGAGGACGCTGCACGTTGGGTAATTCAATACGTTCTGCCCTTGCTACGACAGCGGATCCCAAACATTCATTTCTACGTCATCGGCAATGGTTCTGAGCGAGAGCTAGCTGACATTAACGATGAGGGCATTACTATTACAGGAAGATTGCCATCCGTGCTGCCTTACTTGTGTAATGTCAATGTTGCTCTTGTGCCTTTACGATTTGAATCCGGTACGCGCTTTAAGATTTTAGAAGCAGGAGCGTGTGGCATTCCGGTAGTCTCTACAACTCTAGGTACTGAAGGAATTCCAGTCACCCATGGACGAAACATTCTGATTGCTGACGACCCCGAAACGTTTGCTGAATCAATCGCTCAACTGATTGCGAACCGCGATTTAGCGATGGGAGTAGGCGAAAGTTTAAAGATGCTCGTGCGGGACAAATACAGTGTTGTATCCTTAGCTCAAGAAGGTCAATCTATTTTGAAATGTTTGCAGTCAGCTTGCTTCTTAAGCAATGTTCAGCGGTAAAAACATAGTTAATATAGTTCAATCGAACTTAACTCCAGGAAAAATTTATGCGAAGAGTGTGTTCTATTTTTTTCTATGAAGGTTATGTCAGTCTTGCACCTACCATTATTAATTTATCAAAAGTACTTGAACAAGATGGTTATTCTGTTACTATTTTTGCAACTAGAAACAGCAGGAAGATACCTCATCCTCAAACAATAGCAGACGGAGCAAAGGTCATTTATTTCTCAAAGATTATTAGTTCACATGAATTTTTATCTCATCCAGCATCAAAAAAGTTTATAGCCTTAACTAGGTGCCTACAAATATTTATCTTTGCCGCTCAAGCTTTTATTCGCATACTTCCAAAGAACTACCGAGTAAAAGAAACAGAAAGCAATATTAATATTGGTGTTGACTTATATGGCTCGATCGCTGCGTTGCTCTGGCTCTACCTATTTAGACAAAAGTTTATCTATCTCTCATTAGAGCTAGATCGCCCAATAGGTAAGACTGGATACATTACCCGGTTGTTGAGTCATCTGGCTGAGCTGGCCTATAGGAAATCCGAATTTGTGATCGTTCAAGACGAAGATAGGCTCAAAACTCTTTGTGAGTGCTACCAGTATCGCCACCCTCAAGTGTTTTACTTGCCCAATTCCCCTCTTAATGAGTATTCGCCTAATGTTAATAGTGGAAATTTGTTTAGAGAAATGTTTAACTTAAGCAGAGAGAAATTCTCCCATATTGTTCTGTCAGCTGGAATGATCAACGATTTTGTCTGCTCAAAAGCCTTGGCTGAAGCCTTCGCCTCTATTGACAATGGGTGTGCCCTGGTCTTTCATGGAGTGGATTTCAAAGGACTTCAGCAGGAAGACCCTTACCTACAGTTACTGCGACAGGTGAATTCTCGAAACTTATTTCTCTCCTTGAATGTATTGCCATACGAGCAAGTCGATGAAATTTATGCTTCAGCTACTATCGGTGTAGCTTTCTATTCAACTGCCGATGATAACTACATCAAAATAGCAAAGGCATCTGGCAAGCTAGCTCAGTATTTAAAGCATGGCAAACCTGTTTTAGTCAGTAACTTACCATCGTTATCACAATTGGTTCAAAAATACAAGTTCGGTGTTATTGTCAACGATCCGGCTGATCCCCAAGAACTCAAGTTAGCAATAGACAAAATACTGAGATCTTACGATACGTACAGCAATAATGCTAAAGCTTGCTTTGAAGCAGAGTTCGATTTTAAAAAGAGGATGGACCCGATATTATTTAGTATAAATGCTCTACAAGCTGTGCCTGAGTTGAATTTTAGCCAACCATGAATTGCCGCTACCCCAACCTTACACCTCTGGGTTCATGTCTTCTAATGGCAGGCACTGCGATCGCTTTAGACGGCATAATGTTAATTGTAAAGTATATATTTCTAGTCACTCATGCCAAAAGCAATCTGGAATGGTGCTGTTTTAGCCGAGAGCGATCGCACTGAGGTCGTAGAAGGCAACCAATACTTCCCACCTGACTCAATCAACAAGCAGTATTTTAAGGAAAGTAACACTCACACCACTTGTCCCTGGAAGGGTCTAGCCAGTTACTACACCGTTGAAGTTAATGGGCAGGAGAACAAAGACGCTGCTTGGTACTACCCCTCTGCCAAGGAGAAGGCTAAAAATATTGAGGGCTATGTGGCATTTTGGCGGGGGGT
>CAXUIV010000272.1:0-6678 GCA_964250875.1 uncultured bacterium | reverse complement strand
ATGGCGATACAAGCGACTTTCATTTCAATCATTGGCGTAGCCTCTAAAATCCTTCGGGCAAAGGGGAGTGAGAGATAAGCGGTACACTGGATGGAGGGTGGATAAGGGTAAACAATATAGATTAGTTTGACTCAATTAATCTATTGAACTCCAATCTGGCTGTGAAAGCCAGGGTAGGCTAGACCCTCTGGATAAGTAAGGTCCCTATCCCAAGTATGCCCTGATATTAATACGGATGCTTAACTAGCTCCTTTGAATTTAACCAAGATGGGGATCGCTCTATTCAACTTTGTGAGAATGCCGTGTTTACAGGATTAGTTCAGGCAATAGGAACAGTTCGCTTGGTGGGGGACTACACCTGTCAGATCACTTGCTCTGAGGGGTCTGACTTAATTTTGTTGGATCTCGCCGTTGGTGACAGTGTGGCTGTTGATGGTGTCTGCCTTACCGTGGTAGAAGTCTTGCCTGAAGGATTTATGGCTGCTGCTTCGCCCGAAACTCTTCGCCGCACGACCCTGGGGCAGGGGCAACTAGAGAACGGTTGGGTTAATTTAGAAACATCACTGCGGGTTGGCAGCAAACTGGGTGGCCATTTCGTGATGGGTCATGTGGATGGTATCGGTCGCTTGGAAGAGCAAGAGCAAACGGCCACCTCTTGGGAAATGAGTTTTACTGCTTCCCCAGAAATCACCCGTTACATTGTCCCCAAAGGCAGTATCGCCGTCAACGGTGTGAGCCTGACGGTAGCCGACCACGATCCGGCACAAGGCTGGTTTAAAGTAGCGGTTATTCCCCACAGCTATGCACAGACGAATCTCCGGTATCTTCAACCAGGAGATCGGGTGAATTTAGAAGGCGATATCATCGGTAAGTATGTGGAAAATTTGCTCAGCTTCGGCCCGAAACATAACTTAGCAGCAGATAGTGACAGCCACGAGCTGACACCCACGTTTTTAGCGGAACATGGCTATCTTTAAAAGCAGGGGAGTCTTTCCCCTGCTTCCCCTGCCTGACTGCTTTGGTCAGCCTGGATGCTGGGGTGATTCTACTGGCTGCTGAGGTGCTTGAGCTATATGTAAAGCTTGAGTCAGCTGAGCTAGGGCGTACTGGATTTGAGCGCCGGGGTCAGTGGCAACCCAGCCGTGAGGAGTCAACTGCCGGATTTCAAAGTGTAAATGTGGTCCAGTGGAGTTGCCGGTGGTGCCGACGAGTCCGATGACAGTCCCCTGTTCAACCCATTGACCAGGTTGAACAAAGATCTGGGAGAGGTGGCCATAGAGTGTCTCTGCCGTCGATTGGTTATGGTCAAGGACAACAGCCAAGCCGTAGCCACCCATATAGTCGGCAACCGCCACCTGACCAGTGTAGGCTGCTAGTACTGGTGTTCCTATTGGGGCACCCAAGTCAGTTCCCGAATGGAAGCGGCGATCGCCAGTAATTGGATGAATACGCCAGCCAAATATTGAGGTAATCGGAGCAGGAATGGTGAGTGGAAACAACAGATTAGTTGAAGTACCAACGTTCTCTGATAGCCCAGGAAGTTGGAAAAGAGTACTAACAGTGCCCGGTAGCCCAGAGAATGGAAGGATATTGCCTGGAGGCCCAGAGAATGCTGGTATAGAGGAGGCTATTGGACCGTGGACAGATGTTGGGTTCTGATTCCCAAATTCGCTTGCCGCTACAGAAGCTGGCGGTAATTCAGATGGAGCAACGTCTCGACCTGCTGTTACCCAATGAGGCTCTTGGCTAGGGGGACTCCATGTATGAACTGTGCTGTCTGAACGCTGAGCTGTAAAGTGTGGAATCGCCGCCGCGCTGCAAAGACTCTGTGACAGTCCTTGCCCTTCCCGCAGAGTAGCTTTGCAGCCTGTTGATCTTTCTGACAGCACGACTGCGTTCGGTGGCTCATATCCTTTGGTAGCACCGATACTGTAGTCGGTGGGATCAATATAAGCATCGTTGCGATCTGTCGCTGTCTTCGTGCCCGTGTTGGTCGTGGATGGTTTTGGGGTGGCTTGATACGACTGTTGGTTTCTTGACGGTGCGATAGAATATGGAGTCCTGTCTATTGATGATTCAGGAGTAGATACAGACTGGGGCTTGGACGTTACAGGCGCTGTATCAGATGTATGACGATTAGCTTCCGACTGCACTCCTTCCTGACGGTGTAAGGTTGCTGAAACACCCAGCACCCGTTCCGGCGCAGTTGGTGCCACGGTTTGATGACTGGCAGGAGCAGCCTGTACTGTTTTTGGCTTCGAGATGTTGGTGGAGACAACAATGGGATTCACCGATGCTTCGCCCTGAGCCAAAACAAGGCCGCTACTATGCAAGAAGCCGCTGATCAGTCCTGGTACTAGCAGGTACTGCCACAAGCGATCTGAAGACGTATGGGCAGGGTCAGTCTGAGTCATTACACTCCTCTTAGTCTCATCTGAATTAAGCTCATTCGATGCTATGCGGGATTGCAACCGTTAGACCGCAGACAATATTTCATCAAACTGCGGTAGCCAGCAGAACAATCCAATTAAATATAACCGAGATTGATTGTACCGGGCTTTCGGCACTACGATGAATTCGCGAGTTCATTCTGCCAGTTTTAATCTTCATGCATACTTGGCACTGGCGCACTTGGAGAGGATCTTCCTACCTGACGTGTAGCCTATTGGATCCCTGGCCTCACGGCTTTTTTACCCAGCAGTTTTGGCCTCTCTCTCCGTCGGAATTAGTGGCTGCACTGCGGCCCGACGCTGAGGTTTATCGAGTCAAACAGGTACATGGTAACGTCGTTCTCACCCCTTCAGAGATTTTACGGGCTGCTAGTAGAGGAATCAGGATAAATACGGAGGCATTTCTAGAAGCGGATGGGTTAATCACCGAGCAGGTAGATCAAGCTGTGTGGGTAGCGAGTGCTGACTGCACGCCCGTTCTGCTTGCTGATGTGGAGACAGGAAGAGTGGCAGCGGTTCATGCCGGATGGCGCGGTACGGCAGCGAAGATTGTGCCGCAAGCGATCGCCCGACTCCAGACTGCTGGCAGCAGGCTTCAGGATTTGCGGATTGCTATGGGACCCGCAATTGCTGGTGAAGTTTACCAGGTATCAACTCAAGTGGCAGCTGATGTGGGAGCTAGCATCGTTCCATCTCACTCGGATGAGGCAAAGGCGATTGTGGATAAGCTGCACCTGCTGCCTGACTCACCAGTATCGGTAGATCCAAATCCAGAACGAGTCCGACTGGATGTGCGACGGGTTAATGCTCTACAGATGGAGATGCTGGGGATCAGTTCAGAGCAGGTAGCAGTTGCTCCCCACTGTACCTATCAAGAACCAGAGCGTTTTTTCTCCTACCGACGAGAAAAGCTGAAAAAAGTCCAGTGGTCGGGAATTGTCAGTCTAAACAAAGAGCTGAAATATGATAGAATGATAGTATAATTTGCACATTTTTGGAAGCTAGGCGGAATCTGTCGCACATTTTTGTGCTTTATCTGCCGAAATTCTACATTTTTGGAGTTTTTTGCCAGTATGACCTTTTCCCAGGAGCGGATTATCCCAACCGATCTGCGCAACGAGATGTCCCGGTCTTACCTGGAATACGCGATGAGCGTCATTGTAGGTCGGGCACTGCCAGACGCCAGAGATGGTCTGAAACCAGTGCATCGGCGTATCCTCTATGCCATGCATGAGTTGGGCTTGACAGCAGACCGTCCATTTCGTAAGTGCGCTCGTGTAGTAGGGGAGGTACTAGGTAAATATCATCCCCACGGCGACACTGCTGTGTACGACGCCCTGGTCAGGATGGCGCAAGACTTCTCCATGCGATCGCCACTCATCAACGGGCATGGCAACTTTGGCTCAGTGGACAACGATCCACCAGCGGCGATGCGATATACCGAGTGCCGTCTGCATGCCCTGACTGGTGACGCGCTGCTACGCGATATTGAATCGGAAACTGTAGACTTTACCGATAACTTTGACGGCTCCCAGCAGGAACCGTCGGTACTGCCTGCCAGAATTCCCCAACTGTTGCTCAACGGCTCCTCAGGGATTGCCGTGGGTATGGCAACTAACATTCCGCCCCATAACTTGGGCGAGTTGATTGATGGATTAGTGGCGCTCATTCACAATCCAGAAATTGATGACGTTCAGCTGATGCAGTATATTCCTGGTCCCGACTTTCCCACAGGAGGGCAAATACTGGGAACGGCGGGAATTCGGGAAGCCTACACGACTGGTCGCGGCTCGATTACGATGCGCGGAGTCGCCAGTATTGAAACTGTGGAGCAGCGGGGACGTCCGGACCGGGAAGCGATCATCATCACCGAGTTGCCGTACCAAACCAACAAGGCAGCGCTGATTGAAAAGATCGCGGAGATGGTCAACGACAAGCGGCTTGACGGCATTGCGGACATTCGAGATGAGAGCGATCGCGACGGCATGAGAATCGTCATCGAACTCAAGCGAGATGCCTATCCCCGCGTCGTCCTCAACAACTTATACAAACAAACCCCGCTACAGGCTAACTTCGGAGCCAACATGCTGGCTCTGGTCAACAGTGAACCCCAGCTACTCAGCATCAAGCAGTTTCTGCATGTTTTCCTCGAGTTCCGCATTGAAGCGATCACCCGGCGGACTCAGTATGAACTGCGTAAAGCCGAGGAAAGAGACCACCTGCTGCAAGGGCTATTGATTGCCCTATTAAACCTGGATGCGATCATTGTGCTGATCCGCCAAGCAGCTGATGCGCCCACCGCCAAGTCAGAGCTGATAGATTCTCATGGTCTGTCTGAAGCGCAAGCAGATGCCATTTTACAGATGCAGCTGCGGCGTCTAACGGCTTTAGAAGCTGAGAAGATTCGGCAAGAACATGAGGATTTACAGGTACAAATCGCCGACCTGCAAGATATCTTGGCGAGGCGTGAGCGTGTCTTAGAAATTATTGAGACCGAAGTTAATCAGCTAAAAACTGCCTACACCACGCCACGGCGCACAGTGATCTCACCAGGTGAAGGTGAATTTGAAGATGCTGACCTGATCGCCAACGAGAAAGCGCTGATCCTGCTAACAGAACAGGGCTACATCAAGCGCATGCCGGTTAGCACCTTTGAGGCGCAAAGTCGTGCTACCCGTGGTAAGGCAGCTGCTCGGGTGAAAGACGACGACGGCATTGAGCATTTCTTGACCTGCTGTGACCACGACAGCGTTTTGTTCTTTAGCGATCGCGGCGTTGTCTACTGCCTCAGAGCGTATCAAATCCCAATTGGATCACGCACCAGTCGGGGCGTACCCATTGTGCAGATGTTGCCAATTCCTAGAGACGAGAAAATCACATCTATTGTCCCCGTTAGCGAGTTTACCAACGACGAATACCTCGTCATGCTGACTCGCGGCGGCTACATCAAGAAAACTGAGTTGGCAGCCTTCAGTAACATCCGAGCTAACGGCTTGATCGCCATTTGCCTAGAAGAAGGCGACCAGCTCAGATGGGTGCGACGGGCGCGGGTGGAAGACAGCATCATTATTGGCTCCCGTCATGGCATGGTCATTCACTTTAGAGCTAGCCACGAGCAACTGCGTCCCCTTGGTCGAGCGACACGGGGTGTCAGGGCTATGGCGCTGCGGAACGGCGATGAACTGATCGGTTTAGATATCCTGCCCAGTCAAATCGTCAACACCATCATTGAGGCAGCTGAAGAAGAAGCAGAGACAGTAGAGACAGAGACGACAGGAGAACTGGCGTCGGTACCAGAGACCGAACTAGTCGCCTCCGCAGGCCCATGGGCGCTGGTCATCACAATGGGTGGGTACGGCAAGCGAGTACCAGTTTCTCAGTTCCGCCTTCAAAATCGGGCTGGACTGGGCTTATTGTCTACCAAGTTCCGTAAACCTAAAGATAAACTGGCCGCACTGCGAGTTGTGAACGAGGGTGATGAACTGATGATGGTGACGAGTCGCGGCATCATTATTCGCCAAGCCGTTGACGCAATTTCTCATCAGTCAAGAATGGCAACCGGAGTAAGAGTGCAGCGCCTAGACGACGATGATGCGATCGCCGCCGTAGCTTTGGTTCCCCCTGACGCCGCTAGCGATGCGGAAGAGTAAGGAGGAGTTTGGAGTTCGGGGTTCGGTTATCTTAAAACCTCTTGTTGCTTTAGCGAGTGGTGTCTTAATGGGACTGACCACTGCACCTGTGGAGGCATGGCCTTTAGCGTGGATTGCCCTAGCTCCCCTCTGGGTTATAGCTGCCGGTCAAATTGAAGGCAAAACCAAGAACCCTGCCCTTTGCCCTTTGCCCTTTGCCCTTTACCCTTTCCTATGGGGTATCGGCTACCACGGCCTAGCCCTCTGGTGGATTACCGGCATACATCCCATGACCTGGATGGGTGTTCCCTGGCTAGCCAGCCTCGCGATCGCCCTTTTTTGCTGGACATTCATTACTCTGTGGGGCGCGGCTCTAGTCGTCATCTGGGCAAAAGTCATGACGAGCCTTTGTCGTGGTGCAGGTAGCTTCACCCGCATCCTCGTCGGCACAGCCCTGTGGTGTGGCCTAGAAAGCCTTTGGTCAATGGGACCATTGTGGTGGACATCCCTCTCCTACACCCAGAGTCCCCACAACCTAGCAGTCCTACACCTAGGTCAACTCTCCGGCCCAACCACGGTAACAGCAGCACTAGTAGCAG
>CAXUIV010000271.1:0-6679 GCA_964250875.1 uncultured bacterium | reverse complement strand
TGTTGTTCAACCCCCCAACACTGGAGTCCTCTGAAGGCGTCGCCTGCATCTCTCCTGTAACAGACTCCTCTGGACAGATTTGACAAGAACGCAATAGCTCACCATCAATGCCCAGTTCCCCAAACTCATTAACCACGATCGCAATGCGGCGTCCCTCGTTGTGCTGTAGCAAGTGGCGAATCAAGGTCGTCTTACCACTACCTAAGAAGCCGGTGATTACTGTAACAGGAATTTTAGCAGCCATTTTTAAAGAGTTTTGAGTTTTGCTATGCCCCCTTGTGGGGAGTTTTGAGTTTTAAATAATAGTCTATGGATCGCAACTCACAGTCAAAGTTACTACGGCTAGGCTGCCCCTTAAAGCTAACAGCAAGCTGACAACCCTGGAAGCTTGATAATGGCGATACCATCACCCAACCTCCAGGGTTGTAAGAATATAATACGATGTGTTTCGACTACGGGACGTTGGTAAGTTACTCAGCCGTTGCAAGTTCGGTGCTGCCGCGAGTGCGACGGCGCGTGATCGAGTTGAACAGCATTTGACCGACGGCCTTGATCAAATTGCCCTCCATTTCCTGGAACAGCTTCATGTTAAAGCCAAAGGCGGCATTGGCTTCATCAACAATTCGATCCGCCGTCGCCTCGTCGATGGGCATCTCGTCCAAGGCTTGCCGATAGGTGGCTTTGAACTGCTTTTCATCGGGAATGTCGGCGAATTCGTAGAAAGCAATGCCTTGCCCGTCCGAGAGGTTCATCCCCCGTTGCGCAATGTTCTTCAGAATTTGACCGCCTGACAAGTCGCCGATGTAGCGGGTGTAGGAATGAGCCACTAATAACTCAGGATCTGAGGCAGATAGTTCCCGGATGCGCCCTACGTATTCTTTCCCAGCCGGGGAGAGAACCAACTGCTCTCGCCAGTTGCTGCCGTAGTAGAAGCTAAGGTCCTGTTCCAAGCTGTGCCGCCGATTCAACTGAGGAAAGTAAATCTTTGAGACAACTGGGTGGTTTCGGTGGCGCTCCAGCTCTTCTTCCATTGCCGAGTAGATGTAGTAAAAGTTGCCTACCAGCTTGCGGTAAGAGTTCTTTTCAACAACGCCTTTTAAAAAACACTTGACAAAACCAACATTTTCTGCCATCGTGTGGGCTTTCTTAGTGCCCTCACGTAACTTCGTTGCTAAATTACTGCTCATGCTAATCTCAACACTTAAGGTCAATTGTCGTACCGATCTATAAAAGACTCAGATGCCACTAAATTGTTACATTAGACCGACTAGCTGAGAATTTTCGTTAAAAATTCTAAAGTTAAGACTGGCATAACTGGATTTTTGAACAAAGCCACTACAGAAATGTACCTTGACTGTTCTGAGCCTCAGCGTCATTACTAGTATATTACTTGTAAGGTGTAAGCAATATGTCCCGATTAACACCTACTCCGCCTGTATGACTGAGTATCAATCTAAACACAGAAGTTGTTTAGGTATGGCATCACCAAGATTTAAATTCACTGGTGCGGCTCCCTTGTCAAGGGTAAGCACTTATGAAAACTGGACGACTTTATGCGCGTTTCAACTGCCACTATTTATACGTTAGCAACTCTAGCTGGGCAAGACTTAAGCCTTCAGGCTCAGGCCACTCCCAGTTTTAAGCCTTCTACAACAGAGCCAACGTTTAGCAATGTTGTCTTGAACGACACGACCACTTCTGCGCTATCAAAGCCAATCGCCCCTCCTGAGATGGAGATAAAATCGAGACAACTAGCTCAGTCTCGGTTGATCGCCCAACCAATCAGTCTGACTGACATACACAATCATCGGGCACAAGGGTTTATCGAAGCCTTGGCAGCGCGGCAGATCGTTCAAGGGTTTCCAGATGGTAAATTTCGTCCTGACCAGCCAGTCACGCGGGCACAATTTGCTGCCATGGTCCAAAGTGCTTTCTCTTCAAACCACCGTCGCGCCGCTGTCAAATTTGTGGATGTCCCCACAGATCACTGGGCCTACACCGCCATTCAAGACGCCACCGAGATGGGATTTCTAGCAGGATATCCCGGTCACGCCTTCAATCCCAATCAATACATGCCTCGCCTTCAGGCATTGGTGTCTCTGGTCAAGGGCCTAAAGCTCTCTGCAACTGGAAAAACGCTAAAGGTGTTAAAAACTCATTTCCAGGATGCTGCAAACATTCCCAATTATGCCCGCGACAGCTTGGCTGCCGCAGCCGAAAGGCGCATCGTCTATCCTAATTCTGCCGATCTCAAGCCTTACCAAGTAGCAACTCGGGCAGACGTGGCTGTGTTTATCTATCAAGCTCTGGTTAGCACCGGAGAACTTCCGCCACTAGATTTCTCGGCGATCGCCCTTCAATAAAACCGAGCAGCCCATAGATTCGGTCTTCACCTTTTACAACCTACCTTCGATGGGGCAGCGCCAAACAGTTGAAGTTTCTTCTCAATAATCTAGTCTTGTTGCAAATATAAAAATAATTCTATATGCTCGATCATGAAGCTTTCTTGGACTTGTTATGTCCGTTTACACAGCTGCTTCACTCAAGGCAGAACTCCACGATCGCGGCTGGCGTCTAACTCCCCAGCGGGAAACGATTCTACACATTTTTCAAAAGCTTCCTGGAGGCGAACATCTCAGTGCCGAGGATCTCTATCAGCAACTGGAAGCTCAAGGGGCAGGAATCAGCCTGTCCACTATCTACCGAACGGTAAAGTTAATGGCTCGAATGGGTATTCTCCGAGAGTTGGAACTAGGAGAAGGACATAAACACTACGAACTGAATCAGCCCTACCCTCATCACCACCACCACCTAATTTGCGTGCGGTGCAACAAGACGATTGAGTTTAAGGATGAATCCATCTTGAAGACTGGAATAAAAACATCTAGGAAGGAAGGATATCACATGCTAGACTGCCAGCTCACAATTCATGCTGTTTGTCCTACCTGCCAGCGGGCACTGCTACCGCTTTAACGCTGCTGGGAACCGTAGTGGCTAGAGCATCTCGACAGTAATCAGCTAGGAAAGGCGTGCGATAACCGTCACGGGTCCACAAAATAGGGAAGAAGCTTTCGTCCATTGTTGTGTCTCCGATGCGCTTGTAGCGACCGTAAATATAGCCAGCACCTGTGGGCTGAAAGCAGGCATCTGAGGAGAGAGTATGAACTGCTAAACTGCGACGAATTTTATCGGTTCGCATGTTTCTTCCAGAGCCGTGCCACATATTGCCGTGGTGAAAGACGCATCCACCTGCCGGAATTTCCACCTGGACGACTTCAGCATTAGCAATACCAACCTGAGCAGCTGCTTGTTCCATCCCGGAACGGTAGTTTTTGGCAGGAGCGTGAAAGTCTCCGGCTTGTTCGCACAATGGCCATTTGTGAGAACCCTTGGCATATTCAATGGTGCCAGCATCAGCACTCGTGTCATCTAAGGCAATCCAGCAAGTCATCATCATAGGAGGGTCGATGTAGCTGATGTAGGTGGCGTCTTGATGCAGGGCAACCTCTTTGCCGCCCGATGGCTTCATCCATAAACTGTCCTGTCCGATCCTTGCTCCACGCCAACCGGCTAAAGTAGCGCTGAGACGACCAAGCTCTGCTGATAGAACCACGCTGGCGATCGCCAGATCGCTTTTCCAAACGTTACACATTTCCCGTGTTACGTCAGGTAGGCTGAGTCCGGGACGCCAATACCATTCATCTGGATAAATTCCGGTTTCAAATTCTCCGGAAAACAAGGGGTCAATTCTATTAACTAATCGGGCTACAAGTTCGGCATCAATGAGCTTCTCAAAAACAAGAAATCCATCTTGATGAAAGCGAGAAATTTGCTCTTCACTTAGCTGCAAGGACTCGTAAGACATAATGTTTATCTATGACACTTGTTTAAGCTTGCTACTATAAAATCTACTCACTTTAGTAGAAGTTGTGAAGTCAATAAAATATTTTTCTACAAAAAACTTAAAACATATGTAACATTTTCACAGAAATACTACGTGCAACGTCTCTACAAAGAGAAAATACTGGCTACAACTCAAATGTGATTGCTTTACTCCAATGATTGCACTTGATATATTAACAGTCAGTTAGGTGAAAATTGTATTGATGGCTACTGTTGCTCCCCATTTATCGTGACTAATATTGTTCTTTGTTGAAGGATAATTTTGATTCTGGTCCTATCGTCGGATGCCAGGAGATAAGAATAAAGTGGGCAATGAATTTTAAAACAGCTATACCGGGTTGTTTGGCGATCGCTGCCAGCAATTTTGATGCCCGTCCCATGAGTTACCTGAATGAGGGGAGGCGTCTGGGCTATGAGCCGGAGTTAGCTCGCTTAGTTTGTGCCGAGTTAGGGTTAAAACCTGTTTGGCACAATCTGCCAATGGCTGACTTTTACTCCAGCTTAAAAACTGGGCACTGTGATGTTGTTTGGTTCAACCAGGCGATCACTGAGGAGCGTCGTACCTGGGCTGATTTCACTCGCCCCTATGGTTTGTTTGATGAAGCGGCGATTGTACAGGCAGACAGTCCGGTACACTCCCCAAGTGACTTAGCAGGACTTCGCGTAGGTGGGCTGGCAGACAGCACAAACCTAACCTTAGCTAAAGGTTTCAACAATGTAGAAATTGTTTCGTTCCCAGGAAGTGACCAGGTTCTACCAGAGATGCTGGAAGCACTACGAGAGGGTAAGATTGACGCCCTTATTGATGATGAGCTGGTGTTAATTGTGGCAGCAGAGGATCCTAAGCTCCGAGTCGCTTTTAGTGTTCCAACTCAAGTTCCCTTCGGCATTGCTGTTCGCCAGGGTGAGACGGAACTGGTAGATGCGCTCAACGATACCCTCAACGCCCTGATCGCTGACGATACAGTTGCTCAGCTCTGGGCGCACTGGATTCCCTGGAAGCCATTTCCTCTCTAACAATGGCAAGGGATTAGCTTCTTCGGTTCACTACTAACGTTTACTACTAACAAAGTATATATGGAGGAATGGCGGTGACTGGAACCTTAACAAGAGTCGAAGCACTGACCGATTTAGAAGCTTACGTGTCGGTTGCAGGTCGCGATGGTCTGGTTAGACAAGTCCGGGAGAAAATTAACGAACTAGGCATTCAATACGTTTATTACCAGTTCATATCTGTAACGGGTCGAATTGTTGGCAAAGGCGTTCCTGCCAACCACTGGGAAACCATTGCTGAGCGCGGCATCCAGCTTGTCTACGGTGCGACAGCAAACCTGTCCCTTGATCGCTACCGCAACTACATCGGCTACGGCCCGGAAGCTTCGGAACTGGTAGCTATCCCTGACCCGGAAACCTTCTGCCAACTGCCTTGGGACAAGCGGGTTGCTCGCGTTTACTGTACCTGCTTCCGCAACCGGGAAGAACCTGTGGCCCCCGGAGCCTATCTGACATCTGATTGTCGGGGGAATCTTAAGCGCATTCATGCCCAGTTCCAGCAAGACCACGGGCTGCATCTGCGGCACGGTTGCGAACCGGAAATGATGTGGCTGAAGAAAGGTGCAGACGGAAAACCAGATGGCGGCGTGACTAAACCTAACTGCTATCACATTGACCAGTTTGAGGAACTCCGCCCTGTTTTCCTCAAAACGATTGAATATGCTCAAGCAATGGGGTTAGATATGATTCAGGGGGACCACGAGGATGCTCCTGGACAGCTAGAGTTGAACTTTACGTATGATGATGCGTTGCGGACGTGCGATCGCCTCACGACCTATCGTCAAATCTGTGCCCAAGTCGCCCGTGAGTTTAACCTGATTGCCTGCTTTATGGCAAAACCATTTATGGGAGTCTCAGCTTCGGGTTGCCACCATAACCTCTCCTTGTGGCGCGGGGGTAAGGAGGTTGTCAACAGTTTTGGGATAGAAATGCCGGGGTTAGAAGGCAACTTTACCTACTACAAAGGTGGCGAGAACACCTTTCTACCTCAACCAGAATTACATAAAACTAAGCCTGGACCCACTGGGTTGCAGTGCATTGGAGGAGTGATTGAGCATCTTGGTGCCTTGACGGCGATCGGTGCTTCAACAGTAAACTCCTACCGTCGTCTCTGGGATACTGGACTATGGGCACCCGTTTACGCTGACTGGGGCTATCAAAATCGCACCTGTGGTTTGCGAGTTTCTGCTCCCGGACGGTTTGAATACCGGGCAGTTGATTCGATGGTAAATCCTTACCTGATGGCAGGGGCGCTGTTAAAAGCCTTTGACGACGGAATAAAGCGCAACCTCGATCCAGGAGAACCAGAGCAGCGCAACCTTTATGAGGCGATGGAGGCAGGTAAGCAGGTGAAGAAGCTACCAATGTCTTTGGGGGAAGCGCTTGAGAGACTAGAAGCTGATGAAGTGATTCAGTCAGCTTTGCCAGGTGAAATGTACGCGCTCTATCGGTGGTACAAGCGCGATGAATGGGAGCGATTTCTATGTACGGTAAGCGACTGGGATGTGGAGAATTACTTAGACTGCTTACCATGAGAGAGTTTTGAGTTTTGAGTTGAAGAACAGGTTTCTAATTCAAAACTCATTACTTAAAATTACGATGCCTCAGCTCGCTTTGCAGCGAACCTAATTAAAAGATCCTCTTAAAAGCAGTCTGTTTGTTTAAGCGACAGGACGCTCAATTTGCAGATGCTTCTGAGCTTCTTCAGGCCACACGCCTTTGT
>CAXUIV010000270.1:0-6692 GCA_964250875.1 uncultured bacterium | reverse complement strand
ACAATTCCAGCTTGAAATGACATCGCAAATTCATAAATCTCGTTCCAGAACGAGAACCGAACATGCTTGTAGGGGATGTGATTTGTCTGCATGGATAAGACAATATGAGGTAGAGCATAAAACAAAGTTTCTAGTCCTAAGCCTCGAACTGAATTAATCCCAAACAGTAGAAATAAAGTCGGGGCAATCATGTACATCAGCCGGGGAAAACCGAAGAAAAAGTGCGAAGTCGCACTGAAATAACAGAGCCTTTGCGGCAGTGTCAAATTCAGTTTCCGGTTAAATAGTGGATTTTCCAGCCGTAGAATCTGCGCCATTCCTCTAGCCCAGCGTACCTGCTGACCTACATAGGAGGAGAACTTCTCCGGCGCTAGGCCAGCGATCATAATCTTGTCGTAGTAGACTGATTTGTAGCCCAAGGAATGCAGACGGAACGAGGTATGACAATCCTCTGTAACTGTCTCTGTAGCGATGCCACCAACCTCCTGGATGTACTGCTTACGAATAACAGCAGCAGAGCCACAGAAAAAGGCCGCATTCCAATAGTCATTGCCCTTTTGCAGCACCTTGTAAAATAGCTCGTTACCCACTGGCACTTTGCCACTCGTCAGCAGATTGCGCTCGAATGGGTCAGGATTGTAAAACCAGTGGGGAGTCTGCACCAGCGCTACCTTGGGATCGCAAAAGAATCCCACTGTGTGCTGGAGAAAGTTGCGGGAAGGAATGTGATCGCAGTCGAGGATCAAAACGAGATCGCCGTCTGTACGGTCCAAAGCTGTATTGATGTTTCCAGCCTTGGCATGGTTATTATTATCCCGTGTCAGCATTGTGCAGCCCAGCTCTTCGCACATCAGGGTAATTTGCTGCCGCCGAGTTCGGTACTTTTCGGCTCGACCATCGTCTAGAACGTAAACTTGTTTTTTGTTGGCTGGATAGTCAATCGCCAAAGCTCCCAAAACTGTTTTGCGGACAATTTCTACATCTTCGTTATAGGTGGGAATATATATATCAACCTTAAACCACTGCTCTTGAGGCACGGTAGAAAGGTTAATCGGTTGACGCTCTCTTAGTTTGAGAGTTTGAAAGTAGGAGAGCATTAGTGTCAAAATTGCGTACAGCTCTGCTCCAAACAGCAGCAAACAGAACGCTCCACTGATCCAGTCTTCTAGATTTAGAGTGTAATTTATGCGGTAGTACAGATAGCGAAGGGTAGTAATTATACTGATTGTACTGAGCAATAAATGTAGCGATTCGCTCTTGGCCGCGCTCAGGGCAGTGAGGGGGTGAGCTGGTGAAATTCTCTCTCTATTTCCCTCCTCCCCATTCCTCCGTCTCCCACTCTCCTGCTCCTCCAAATACAGAACTAGCCGACCAAATGCTATGATTACAACCCCCAATAATCCTTGCTGCCAAATCGACGGATGGCTTGTGATCAGTGGAACAAATAGTAGAATCAGCGACAGAATGAGTAGCTTTAATTGACTGTGGTTCAGATGCTGTAAAACTTGGCGGAAAGCATTGGGTAAACGCTCAACAATCCAAGCAGTCAGTAGTTCATTATTTAGAATTGAGTTTTTCTGTCCCCTCCGCCGCCATTCCCACCTAACTTTTGAAGATAAACTCATAATTAGTTATTAGTTGTTGGTTGGTTGTTGTTTGTTGTTCGTCATTGGTTGTTAGTGATTAGTTGTTGGTATTGCAAATAACTAATAACAAAGAACTAACAACTAACAACCAACAACTAACAACAAATATTACTTCTCCTGCGGCATCTGCTTAAGATACGTCTGAATCACGCCATAGAGAATGAGTGACGCCACTATAATCGCTGGAGCCAATACCAACCAATTATTTCTCAGCAGACGTAAGATTCGGCTCCAGATGTCTGTGTTTTCTATTCGAATCTTTGACTCACGCTCGAAAAATTCAAGGTTGTAAGCTTCCGGACTATTGGCCGGTAGAACTTGTGGGTTTTTAGCGACTAGTACAGTATCGCCGTGGATTTGAAAGAATAAGGGGTCTTGCTTCAGCAAGCTCTGCACCTGGGCTAAGCCAGTATCTGTCTGAGCAGTTAGAGCTAGCAGCACGCGATCGCCTGCATACGGCGATAGCACTTGCTTGATCGCGCCTTCATCGTCGGGTGCTACCTGAACTTCAGTTTGATTTAATTGGCGCGAAAATAAACCTCCCAATCCAAACCCAGGGGATTTGAGAACTTCTGGAAAGGGAAACTTATCTCGATTGCCAATTCCCACTAACTGACGCTGCCCTCGTAGAGCAGACGGAAACTTGCTAGCCGTATAAACTTCGACTTTAACTGAATCTGCTTTGCTCAGCCGTCCCATTCGCTTACTAAACTCCAGCAAGGTCACTAGATCAGCATCTGTTGGTGAGTCGGGCAAGACAATAGCAGTACTGGACAAATCTTGAGGAGCAGCAAAAGGAAAACCAGACTGTAGCAGTTTCAAATCTGGTAGTTGAAAGGTGTTTTCTCGCTTCAGTTCAAAGCTCGTATCGGCATGCAGAGTCCCCCATAGCTGTTGAGAAGTTACTCGACTGCAAGAGCGACGCTCCCTAGGATCGAGGCGGAAATAAACCTGCATCTTGGAATTAGATTTGATCCGATCTCTTGGTAGCTCGAACTGGAGCGACTCTCGGATACCACCATTGATAGAAGAAAGCCTCTTACCGTAAATACCAACTCCGTCTACCTGCACCTCTACCAACGACGTTGTGGGATTAACCTGGGGACCGTAACTGTAAACGAGGTTCATCGAATTACCCGACGCAAACTCATCGTCCGGCAGCGCCCGGAAGTTAAATTCAATCGGTGGTGCATCAGAACCCCGCACCATAACATCCTCAATAGACTTATTATTAGAATCTTTGAGGTTTCTCAGCTGAAAAGAATCTGCTAGAGGCAAATAACCAGGCCAATCGCGGAGCGCAGGCGTTGGCACCTCAGTTAAGTTTTTCACTAAAATACTCTGCCCCGTACCCAGCTTGCGCTCCTGAGACTGCACTAAAAACTGTACGGCTTTGGCAACTCCTACTGGTCCATTGCCTGTTGCCACCAGTACAGCAGCCTTATTGCCTGGAGTTGTAGTCAACATGAGAACTCCAGTATCTGGCGGTAAAGCCTTTTGCTGATTGTCTAGTACTTGATCGTTCTTAACCCGAAAGGGTAGTGCCAGTGATTTCAAGGCTGGCTGTTCAGCTGGAGTTCCAACAATGACCAGTCGCTCATTTAACTGCACTTGATCGATACCTCTGACCAAGCGAGTATCTAGAGCGCGGTAGTCAGCCAACCTACCCAAAGCTGTATTGAAACGAGTGGTTGCGTCTAACCAGGCATCGCTGATCTGATTGGGCAGCAAATAAGCGACTTGATTTGTCTCTAAGCTTAGATTGTCAAAGATGGGATAAGGATAGCTGTTGAAGTCTAGAGCAGTTGGTTGAGGTTGGAAATCGAATGATATTTTTGAGTCTGGAAGGATCTCCGTCCACAGTGAGGGGTCGTAAGGGTCTTGGGTACAGGTTGGTGAGTTATTTTGTAGTGCAGTAATATTAATATCGTTGTAGTCCTGAATGACGTTAGGCGGTACATCGAATACCACAGTACCTACTTCGCCCTGCTTGCGGTCAAGTGGGATGCTGCCGACACTAGTATTATTGATTCGGACTGTCAGGTTAGAGCGGGTGGCATAAAGCGCTCCAGAGTGGCGATAGCGGATCAAAGCTTTGACAGATTTTAATCTCCAGTTACGAGGACGGGTAAAACCAAGGCGAGCCTCATCATAAATACCGTGTAAGTAGAAGCGATTACCAACTACCGGGCTGCGGTTGAATTCTAGAGCGTATTGCCCAGAGGGGTTAGCATTCACGGTCGCAGTCGGCGTCGCAGGCTGGTTAGGCTCTGGTTTTGGTCCTTGTTGCTCAAAGGACGGAATGTCTTTGCCTCTCTGTTCCACTCTCCTATCATTCACAGGTTTGCTATCAGTTGGTTTAACGTTATTACTCTCATTTGGCTTAGCCAATTCTGTAGGCGAGGGGGAATTAATCGGAGCGTTACTCTGGGCGTGAGTAATAGTTGTTGTGATGAGGAGACCAATGCAGCTAATAATTATTAGATATATGAGACGATGTTTCCGCATAGTTTACAGTCATTTTTTGTCATAATTCATAACTAGTAATTCGTGATTGTTTTACTCACTGAATTTAGAAGCTTGAAATCGTGATGCACACAGCTCCTACTTTTTGCGCATGGTTTCAAGCTCCTACACCATTGATCACGAGTTACAAATTATTTAATATTAGTAACGTTCCCAGGAGGGCTGAAAGCTCCTCCGCTTCAATAAATCAACTCGCAGCCGCTGTATCCGTTCATTCAGCTCGTCGTCACTACCTGTTGCTTGCTGCTGGAGTTGGTTCAACTGTCGGAGAGCTTCTAAAGGTCGGTCTTGAACAAGGCTCAATTCCGCCAGTGAGCTGAGAGCTACCTGATCTTGAGGCTTGATGTCGAGTACCTGGTGATAAAGTGCAGCTGCTGTAGCATACTGCCGTTGTTGAAAATGCACTCCTGCCAAAGCTGAGAGGGCATCAGTGTTCTGGGGCTGTCGCGCTAAAATCTCTCCATAGGCACGGCTTGCTAACTGCAAATCGCCCAGTTTTTGAGCGGCTTCTCCCTGAGCAAAGTAGGCACCGATGTTGTTTGGATCGCGAACAAGCAACTCAGCTATCAGCTTTTTGGCAGTTGCGGGATCCTTAGCTGCTAGCACCTGCACCAATCGGAGCTGGATCGGTAGGTTGTTGGGATCCACTTTCAGCAGGTTGTGGTACAGCTCAAGCCGGTCCGCGTCAGGGGGCAACGTGCTGATCAGGTTGAACAATTCTGGCGGTGTACTCGTTGGAGGTTGTGTTTGTAGCCATTGGTCGAGTACTGCTTGCGCTTGGAAAAGAGAGATCCGCTTAGCCTGATAAGCCACGCTCGCACGAGCGAGTGCGGGGCGCAAATCCTGTGGGTTGCGAGCTAGCAGTTCGTTATACAGAGCGATCGCATCGTCGGGACGTTTTTGGTCAAGGCGAATGCTCACTAGCCCCTGTAAAGCACCATCGACAACATCGCTTGCTGCATCCCGGCGCTGGATAATGGCTTGATACCGCGCTGCACTAGCTTCTAGGTTTCCCTGACGACGGTCAATTTCTGCTAAAAGCAGCTCTGGTGCTAAATCCTGAGCGCCGGTAGGAGTGGCGCTGTATTTAGCCAGTGCCTGCTTCGCCTCTGCCAGCTGATTGTTCTGCAAAAAGATCTCTGCCACGCGGAGATTTAACAACGGCACATCGACACCCGCCGTCAGTAAGCTCTGGTAGACAGGCAGTAGTTTAGGATCGGGAGGATCTAGAGGCAATAAAGCTAGCGCGATCGCTCTTTGCTCGGTAGGTGCTGTTGGTAGCGGTTGCAGCAATTGAGTCAAGCGCTGCTCTAACTCCACTCGAGATATAACATTCAGTTGTTGAGAGAGCGCTAATTGCTTCGCTAAAAGACTCTTGTCATTTGGCTGTAGCTGAGCTAACTCTTGATACATCTGGAGCGCCTCCGTTTGGTCTGGTGGCGACTCACTGAAGACGTCGGCGACTTCTCGCCTCAGTGCGAAGGTGGCGTTAGGCGTCTGTTTGAGTACCTGATGGTACAGGGCAGTAGCCTCTGTATAAATGTCGGCTCTTTTCGCTTGACGACCAATCTGAGAGAGCGATCGCGCCAACGCCAGCGTGCTGTCCTTTCTACCGCGCAACGGCTTTAATACAGCCAATGCTTCAGGCAGCTGTCGATTGGCTTGATATGCCTCAGCCAAAGCAGCTCGAATCTCAGTCGTCTCATCAGGTTTGGCTTGCTGTAGCCTCGTCTGGAGGATCTGGACTGCCTCGGCTGTGCTACCTGTTTCTCGCAGTGCTAGCGCATAAGCAGTGACAGCATTACTGGGAATAGATTTCCCGGTGGTGCGGTAGCGGTTGAATAAATCAATTCCCCCCCTGTAGTCACCACTGTAGGTATAAATCTGAGCAGCACCCAGTACGACGTCTGGTGTGGGCTGATGTGACAGCACGAGTTGATAATCTGTCACCGCTTCGGTAAATCTGCCCTGGTACCCTAACAGCAAAGCACGTTGGGCACGGGCTGCTGTATCATTCGGTTTTAGTTTTAATAAAGTCGTTAATGCCTCAATTCCACCGGCTTGCCACTCTGGACGATAACCGCCCAAAAGGCCGATTGCCCTGAGTGCTGGTTGGTTGTTGGGAGACTGAGCTATTACTTGTTGATAAGCAGTCCAAGCTTCTGCATCTCTCCCGGCTCGCTGATAGCCAATAGCCAAACCCAACTTTGCTGGCACAGATTGAGAATGCCCTTGGAGGAAGGAGCGAAACGCGGCGATCGCGTCATTCACTAAGCCCCGATCTAAAAGTGTGTAAGCCCGACGCACTGCATCGGGAACCGCTGTTTGAGCTCGAACATCCGGAACTGCCAGCACAACTGGCTCCAGGATGACGCCTCCAATCAAACTGATCAAGAGTAAGCAGGCATACCAACGCGGGCGTCTCGCCTGCATAAGAGCGAGTAGAGCGGGTTTATTCATCGAGACCTCCGAATAGGACTTACATCAAACTCGGTTTTGATCCGGAAACCGAAAATCGTA
>CAXUIV010000269.1:0-6700 GCA_964250875.1 uncultured bacterium | reverse complement strand
ATAGATTTAATGATCCGGGCACGCTGCTACCCCCTGCTGTATATTGTGGCAGTGGAAGAGGAACCTGTAGAGGAAGTGTTACTTGAAGTAGCCGAAATGTCTGAACCATCACGTCAGATGCTGGTTTGGGATATAGCTCGTGGTTGGGACGACAATAAAACCGATAAAGGCTCGGTCATGGGGGCACTGAGTCGAATTGCAAAGGCAACTGCTCAGGAAAACACTATCTTTGTGCTGCGGGATCTGCACCCAATTTTAAAAATGCACTATCCACACAGCGATAAACATTCTCCAGTGGTGCGAGAGTTGAGAAATGTAGCACGTTCACTCAAGCGCAACCGCCAGACGTTGGTGCTAACGAGTCACACGTTAGAGTTGCCTGCTGAGTTGGCAGAAGAAGTGACGGTGATTGATTTTCCATTACCCAACGTGCAGGAGATTGACCGGCAGATCAGCCAGATGGTCGTGCCGGAAAAGCTTAAGGTGAGTGGGCTAGCGCGAGAGCAATTGGTGAAAGCCTGTCAGGGATTAAGCCGTTCGCGGATTCAAAGGGTATTAGCCAAGGCTTTGGCGGCTAAACAACAGGTAGATGAGTCAGACATTGACGGCGTGCTAGAGGAGAAAAAGCAATCAATTCGTCAGACGGGAATTTTAGAGTTCTTTACCACACAGGAGTCGCTGAGAAATGTCGGTGGGTTAGAAAACCTGAAGCAGTGGGTGCGGATGCGTTCTGGTGCTTTTACTGAAGAGGCAAGACGCTACGGTATCCCCAACCCTAAGGGCGTGCTGCTGGTAGGAATTCAGGGTACTGGCAAATCTCTTTCCGCCAAGACGATCGCCCATGAGTGGCGACTACCCCTACTGCGTTTAGATTCAGGGCGACTGTTTGGCGGCATCGTTGGAGAGAGTGAAAGCCGAGTTCGGCAGATGATCCAGCTCGCAGAGGCGATGGCTCCCTGTGTGTTGTGGATTGACGAAATTGATAAAGCCTTTGGCAATATTGCCAGCGGTATTGATGGCGATTCCGGCACGAGTCGTCGCGTATTTGGCAGTCTGATCACCTGGATGCAAGAAAAGACTGCCAGCGTATTTATCGTCGCAACGGCAAACAACGTGCGAATTTTACCAGCAGAGTTGCTGCGCAAAGGGCGATTTGATGAAATTTTCTTTTTAAATCTGCCCACGGAGGCGGAACGGCAAGAGATTTTTCGGGTGCATTTGCAGCGGCTACGCCCTAGTCGCCTGCGGGAGTTTGACCTGGCGCTGTTGGCAAGAACTGCTAAGAATTTTAGTGGGGCAGAGATTGAACAGGTAATAGTTGATGCCCTGCACCGAGCTTTTTTTGAGCAGGGGGCTGATGGACAGCGGCGGGACTTGACGACTTTGGATATTATGCGCTCAATTGAGGAGACAGTGCCATTAGCCGTGATCGCTCGCGACCAAATTGCCGATCTCAAACATTGGGCAGCGCAAGCGGGTGCTAGAACCGCCTCCAAAGATACCCAGTTGGTAGAGGAATTGAAGCAGTACACGACTCAGCAGCGAGGAATTGGTCCTTTGGAAGTCGATTGATGGAATTTGTCGCTGCAAGTAAACTGAGAAAAGATTAACGACAGGAGAAAGTTGTTGTGTCCCACTTCACTACAATCAAAGTTCAAATCAAGAATGGTGATATCCTGCATCAGGTGTTGCAGGGATTGGGCTATCAAGTCGAGTGCGACGCTAAAGTACGAGGCTACCAGGGTGATGCAACTGGGGCTGATTATGTAATCCGCCAGTCGAATCGCTACGATCTAGGCTTTCGCCGTCGGGGTGAGAATTATGAGCTGGTTGCAGATTTCTGGGGAGCTAAAATTGACCAGCAGGCTTTTATCAACGCCATCACCCAGAAGTACGCCCACAAAACCCTAATAGCAGCAGTCCAAGAGCAGGGTTTTAACGTTGAGGAAGAAGAAACTCTGGTCGATGGAACAGTGAGGGTTGTTGTAGGGCGCTGGGTGTAGCTAGGGTTAATGCATAGGGTTAATGCAGAAAGTGGCGCGTGCCGGTTAGAACCATAGCTAAATCTAGTTCGTCCGCCGCTTGAATTGAATCCTGATCGCGCATACTCCCTCCAGGCTGAACGACAGCAACAATTCCTGCTGCTGCTGCTGTCCGTACCGAGTCATCAAAGGGGAAGAAGCCATCACTAGCGAGAACTGCCCCATCATTTTTCCCAGCTTGTTCCAAGGCAATTTTGACCGAACCAACCCGATTGGGTTGACCAGCCCCAACACCAAGAGTTGTGTGATCGCGTGTCACCACAATCGCATTTGATTTCACGTGCTTGCAGACCTGCCAAGCGAACAGCAGTTCCGCCATCTGCTCTGAGGTGGGTTGTCGTTTGGTGACCACCTGCCATTGACTGAGGTCCTCGACATCATCGGCTGCCTGCACCAGGAAGCCACCAGCAATTACTTTAACCGTTTGTGAGGGCAACGCATGTGCCGCCAATAAATCTGGCAAAATCAAAACTCGCACTTTAGACTTAGCACGCAAAACTTCTTCTGCCTCAGGTTCACAGCCCGGTGCCAACACACATTCTAGGAAAGTCTGAGTTAAAGCCGTTGCCGTAGCAGCATCAACGGGACGATTGAGAGCGACAATGCCACCAAATGCAGAAACGGAGTCAGCATTAAAAGCTTTTGTATAAGCCTCTGATAAACTAGTTCCTAACGCTACACCGCAGGGATTGGTGTGCTTAATAATCGCAGCCCCTGGAGTATCGGTGAACTCTGCAATCAACCGTCGCGCTGCTTCTAAGTCAACTAAGTTGTTATAGCTCAGCTCTTTCCCCTGAAGTTTAGTAGCAGTAGCCCAGCCACTTGGGATAGTTCCAATCCTATACCAAGCCGCTGGCTGATGCGGATTCTCCCCATAGCGCAGAGCCTGCACCTGCTCCCCAGAAAGCGTAAATTGTTGCGGCATGGCATCACTCTCTATGCCCCGTGCCCTATGCCCTATGCCCCATGCCCTATCTTCCATATACGTCGCGATCGCCTGATCATACTCAGCTGTGTGCAGAAAGGCTTTTAAAGCACACGCTTGACGAAACTCTAGCGACGCTTCCCCGCGTTGCCGCAACTCCTGTAAGTAGAGGTCATATCCAGTTGGGTCGCACAGCACTGTCAGATGTGCGTAGTTTTTCGCAGCTGCCCGGATTAGGGTAGGTCCACCAACATCGATTTGCTCAATTGCCACCTCTAAGGTAACGTCAGCTTGGGCGATCGTCTGCTGGAAAGGATAGAGGTTAACGACAACTAGATCAATCGGGCGGATATTGTTAGCTTCTAGATCTGCAATGTCCTGTGGCAAATCTCGACGCGCCAAAATGCCACCATGAATCCGAGGATGAAGAGTTTTGACTCGCCCACCCAAAATTTCGGGGGAACCTGTGTAATCGGCAACTTTTGTGACTGGTAGCCCTGCTGCTTTGAGCGCTTGAGCTGTTCCACCACTGCTAACGATCTCAAACTCAAATTTCATGAGGTTACGAGCGAGGTCAACTAGCCCAGTTTTATCGGATACACTTAGCAGTGCTAGACGTGCCATTGCTTACTATTCCTGTGTGGTTCATCAGCTTAAGAAAATACTGTAAAAACAGTGAAGACGCAAAGCTCGCAAAGTAGAGATTAAAAGCCAATAGTTTTATTAAGATTAATTGAGAAGAGTTTGATGGAGAAAGGTGTCTTTACAAGTTATTACTGTGCCTGCTGTAACGGACCAACCGCCATCTGGTCTGATTGTGGCCTTACACGGGTGGGGTGGCAACGCTAAAGCCTTGGCGTCTTTGGTGCCCTTGTTCAACTTACGTGATTATCAGTTTCTGTTTCCTAATGCGCCCTTTGCCCATCCTCAGATGGCAGAAGGGAGGGCATGGTATGACTTTCAGCGGCATGATGGCTATGCAGAGAGTCACAAGCTGCTGACTGATTGGCTTAAATCCTTGGAGGGTAGTACGGGTGTTCCCTTGTCCCGGACAATTTTGAGTGGCTTTTCCCAAGGGGCGGCAATGACTCTAGATGTGGGATTAAGTTTACCGCTAGCGGGTTTGGTGGCTTTGAGCGGTTATTTGCATCCTGTTTCTTACCCTGCTGATCAAAAGTTTCCGCCGGTTTTGATTGTGCATGGCCGACAAGATTCGGTGGTACCGCTCAGCTCTGCCCAAAAAGCACGGGATAGTTTAACGGCCTTAGGGGTAGCGGTGCAGTATCAGGAATTTGATATGGCTCATGAAGTCCGACCGGAGGTGTTAATGCTGGTGCATGATTTCGTTATGGGTGCGATCTCAGAAGCAAATTCAGAGAATTTTATCAGATAATGGGAAAAATAAAACAATCTTTATGTATTTTCTTACTCTGAACTGAGTAAGATAGAGGGCGATGGTGCATTGAAGCAGCTTGACCACATGCTAAATGCAGACGTTGCTCAAGGGAGGCGCAGGTGATGATCAAGACTTTGGACATTTCCAAGCAGGAGATTGCGACTCTGTCCACTAATGAGGTGGCAGACTTGGCTGTACGTCTAGAGCAAGATAATTACACCAATGCTTTTGACGGCTTGAATGATTGGCATCTACTGCGAGCGATCGCGTTCCAGCGTCCGGAGTTAGTGGAACCCTATATCCACCTTCTAGACCTGGATCCATACGACGAAGCGTAAATGCTGCACAGCAGACGAGTTCTAATTGGTATAGGCGGCGGCATTGCCGCCTATAAAATTTGTGAGGTCGTCTCGGCACTGTTCAAAGCTGGGGCGGAAGTTCGAGTCGTTCTTACCTCTGCGGCTACAGAATTTATCACGCCTCTGACTCTGACGACGTTGTGCCGTCATCCAGCCTATATAGACGGTATGTTTTGGCAACCAATACATCAGCGTCCACTCCATATAGACTTGGGCGAATGGGCAGAGGTGTTAGCGATCGCTCCCCTCACTGCTAACACCTTAGCAAAGCTGGCCCACGGCATGGCCGACAACCTATTGACCAATACCGTATTGGCTTCCACTTGTCCTATACTGTTGGCACCAGCGATGAATACGGAGATGTGGGAACAGGGATCTGTACAGCGAAACTGGCAACAGCTGTTGACGGATGGCCGCTATCACAGCATCGGACCTGCCTCTGGACTGTTAGCGTGCGATCTCGTTGGTGCTGGTCGCATGGCAGAACCAGTTGAAATTTTGACCCATATTCAATCTCTATTGTATACGGGCGGGAAGCGAGACTTGCTTGGTAAGCACGTCCTCATCAGTGCTGGTGGAACGAGGGAGCATTTAGATCCAGTACGCTTTATAGGTAACCCATCCACTGGCAAAATGGGACTGGCTATAGCGCAAGCAGCACTTCATCGGGGGGCATCTGTAACCCTGGTGCATGCATCTACAGGTGTGTCTCCACAGAAGGTTTTGTCCGTTCCAGTTGTCAGTGCTGAACAGATGCATCAGGCGATGTTGGAGCATTTTCCTCAGGCTGATCTGGTTGTGATGTCAGCAGCTGTAGCAGACGTAAAGCCAGCTGATTACAGCGTAGAAAAGTTACCAAAGCGCTCGCTCCCCTCAGCCTTACCTCTAGATCCCGTGCCCGACATCCTAGCAACTCTAGGAGGTCTCAAACAGCCCCATCAACGCCTAATTGGGTTTGCGGCTCAAACTGGCGATATTGTCACTCCAGCGCTCAAGAAGTTGCAGGAGAAAAAATTGGATGCTATTGTTGCCAACCCTATTGACCAGCCAGACAGCGGGTTTGGCAGCGACCACAATAGAGCTATATTTCTAGATAGCCAAAAAAGACAGATGAAAGTTGAGCATTGTTCTAAATTAGAAATGGCTCATCGTTTATTTGATTTTGTTCAACATACTTAAAAATGGTACGCATATGGTACAATACCGCAACTGTTTTGTTGCAATGTTATTGGTATATCACTTGGGCCGACGGTAGTCCGAGTGGCGCGAGCGGCTCATCTTGATAAAATCACATCAAAGTTATGCAAATATTGCATGAACACAACTCAAGCGTAGTCTATGTAACCATATACCTCAATATGAGCTATGTATCTTAGGGTGAGCTGTAAACATTGCTCACATCCACAACCGCGAGATGATTTTTTCGTATAAAGACAGTTAGCCAGTAACTACAACCATGAATGCTACCAAAGCCAGTCGTCCCCAAATTTGTCTTAACGTAATGGAATCTCTGGTCACAGAGGAGATAGAGCAACAATTGCAGCATTTTCCGACCCAGTTGACATGGTACATCAACAAAGTCGATGTCATGACCTATGCCATGAATCGATTGCCAGCGCTGTATGCCTCAAGTGAGAGCGGTTGGAGGCACCAGATGAGTTACGGGAAGAAGAAATTAGGAGAGCAAATCGCAGTCGCGGTGCGACAGGCATTCTTAGCTGTGCAGCGTAACCTCTTGAGAGTAGCGATCCCGCTTGAGCCTCCAGAGTACATCGAAGCTCAAGCAGCTCTCCAGAAACTTAAAGACTTACTCCAGGAGGAGCAACTGTCTTGGAGTAATCTGGCTCTCATTGTTGAGGAATCTCTGGCTAAAGCTTCTGAGGGATTTTCTCCGGGCAAGCCGAAGAAGTACCTATCATTTTCTGATGATTATGGCTGGGACGATGACGGTAACTGTAGCTAGACAATTCTTTTTAAC
>CAXUIV010000268.1:5467-6706 GCA_964250875.1 uncultured bacterium | reverse complement strand
AGTCACCGACGACAGCACCGAGAGGCCGAGTAAGGATGAACGCTGCCCAAAATAATGCTGTGCGGCTCATTTTTGTTCGGTAGTACGCCGCTGCGACTACTGCCAACATTGCACCAAACAATATCGCAGCACCACTATACCCAAGGCCCTTTGTATCGGCTGTCCAATCGCCAAGCGCAGTCCCCAAGGTTTGCGAAAACATAATCGTTATCCAGTAGAACATTTCAGATTTTGGCGAGTTCACGGTATCAACAGCTATTGAACCGAGAGTGCGATGCCAAAGCCATAGAGATGCCATTAACAAAATAAATAGGATGGTTGATCCACCCGCGTATCCAATACCAAGAGAGCGATCCACAAAATCTGCCAATGTCGTGCCAACCGTTGTCGTCGCCACAATTGTTATCCAGTACACAACAGGGTGGAACCTCTTCGCTAAAATCTGAACTGTCACCGCAACGGCAAAAATTACGGCAAAAATTACGGTACTCACCAGATAGCCCAGATTCACTGACATAGACAAGGTATCGCCACCAGTCTCACCTAGGGTTGTGGCCAAAATCTTGATAATCCAGAAGCTCAAGGTTACTTCCGGTACCTTGCTGCGAAGCTCCTGCTGTTTTGTCATCATCATTTTCCTCTATATTTAATAGTTAATACTGAGTCCAAGCTGCGTGCATCGTTTACGCAGGAACACGTAGGGATTGAGGAGTTAAGGTCAATTTATAGACATTCTGCTCACTCCCTTACTTAAAAGGCCGTCAATCAGTCCGGGTTTTTGCCTTCGGGAGCATTTTCTAGAACCTTGCCAGTTTTTGCATCCACGCCAACTTCATAAGTCCTCGTTCCGCTCTTGATGTCGAATGAATAGCGCCAGCCGCTGCCGCCACTTTCCTTTTCTAGTCCTTCAGCCGTGATACCCGGACGTACCTTCAGAGCCGTTTTGCTGGCATCAGATAAACTTATGGTCGCCAGTTGCCAGTGGTCTGCGCTGCATGGGCGATCTGGGAAATGTCCCTAGGGCGATTGCGTTCATCGCTGCTATTGCCAAAATGAGTTTTATTGATTTCATGAGAATTACCCCTCCTGTACATGTGCAGGTACATTCTAAGAAACAATTGTCAAGAACCTGGAAAGAATTTTCCGATCCACCTTTACCCCTGATGCCAATTCAGCACAATCCGCGTCCATTGTTTCTGAATTACGGCCTCATTTTTAGAGGGGGTGTAATCACTATCT
>CAXUIV010000268.1:0-5457 GCA_964250875.1 uncultured bacterium | reverse complement strand
GCTCTGATCCTCAAACCCCTAATGGTAGGACGTCCAGCAGCATTCCAAGCTATAACTTGTGCCTTTACGCTGCACTCAACTTTCACATTATTGAAACCTGCTGCTAACAAATGCTTACGTGCATCGGCAACCAAGTCTTCATCAATATCAACCGTTACGACTTGGCCCTTGTCCTTTAACAACCACCTCGTCACTGTAAACTTTATCTAGTAACACATCCGGCAAGAACAAGTCGCACGGCACCGCACGGAGAGCTGCGTCAACTTGGGTGGTACGAATAGCTCCTGCCTGCTTGAGTTGATCAACTAGTGATTGATGGCTGATGAACACATCGCTCATTTCTATTACCCTAGCACCTTCTTTAATATAGGATTAAAACCATATTTGTGATAAATGTCACAACAGTACCATTATGTGAATCACAAAGTTACAAAGCTCTCCGTCAGTTGCTATAAGCTGAAAATGTTTCAGACTGGTAGATATGAAACTCCTAACGAGGCTTCTACCGCCATGATTCGTATAATTGTAGAATCTGCTTTCCAGACTGGCTGTCTCAGTGTTGAATCCGAGGGTTTGCTGCGCCAGGTGTTGGCAGCAAAAATCTATGGGTCAAGAGATCTAGACGCCCTTACGGCTCTAGACAACGCTGTTCACGCAGGCCAGATTGAACGAGAAGCAAGGGCGAATGCAGCGCTGAGTTTAGCAGTAGATCAGCAGTTATAGGCTACGACACCTTTAAACAGCACGTTTCTCATCAAAGCTGTCCAGGGTCCGTTGCTGAAATTATTGACAGGTCAGCCTCAATCGAAGACTGACCACGGATAAAGAGTTGTCCTAATCGTCCGGAAAGATGAAGGGCAATGGAGGAATGAGTTAATATAATTACGTTGATCAATTAATATTGACCTTGACCCCTGATTGTTGCCACAAAGACATAAGGAGGTGACTTAGGTAACTGCACAGAGTGTTGCACAAAAGTATAGTATGATGTAAGTGGCTGGTCAGGAAGTAACAGCAACTGCTGCCTGGTCAGAGGTAATACTCGGATCGTAGAGTCTTGATACAGTAGGTTTTACCTTAATGCTCACGCAGCGACTGTCCTAAGCTCAGGAGTAACTGGCTTATCTTGAATACGCATCTAAAAGTGTTCAAAAGTAATGTGGGTGAGATACAGAGGATTTTAGGTCTATCCTTGTATCAAGTGTCCTCTCAGGGCACAGCGCCAGGGATTTCTAGAAGGGAAACGCAGTTACAGGGTTGCCAGAAGCGACTCAAGAATCAATTAGGACGGCAGACGAAAGAAGCGGTTTGCTTTTCAGTCTCAATCCTGCACTGGGACAAAAACCAGAAGATGATAGATTTAATTACGTTTAGAAAGGCAGAAGCAATACATGTTACACCGCAAGATTTATCAACTGTGTTGCGATGGGCGTGAAGTGTGTGTGTTCTTGCGGGACCAGCAACGCTGGATTGAACGTGCCCGCATCATAGACATAGAGGGTGATTTGGTCACTTTACGGTACGAAATTGAAGAGGAAGACGAAATCTGCTCTTGGGAGGAAATGGTTCGTTTAGAGAGTATTGGTGCCGTAAATCAGAAGTTAGCTTCGGTGCCGCGCGGCAGTGCTGAACCTCTGGTTTCTGAAGATTGTCCGGAAGCAGAGCGCATTCATCCCCGCCATACTGACTCAAACCCAGAGTAGGGAGATTGGGACTGTGAGGGGCAAGGAGAACAAGGAGATTTTCAATCACTTCCTTGTTCTCAAATCTCTTCCAATTCCCAGATCCTTCTTACTGTTCAGCTACCCTTCAACTTCATTGGAGGGATTGCTTAATCGCTCAAAGCAAGGGCAGTAGCCCTCAGGTGTCACCTTGAAACCAAATAGGGGAGAGGCTTGGTTCCCACAGCGTTGAGCCTTTTGGTACTTGCAGGTACCGCAGCAGTTTAAGTCAGGTGAAATCAAGCGATCGCCACTCTGATTCAGCAGATCCCGTTGCGTCAATCCCCGCAATACAAGGTCTTCTCCTTGCCAATGGGCCTCCAACAAGCCTGTATCAGCAAAACTTCGCCAGCGCGGGTCAGCCGCAATGGCTTCAGGTAGCGTAATTGTTACGACTGTTCCTAACTCATTTAACTCACCTTCGTAATTGGTTTCTGGTGGCGCTGGCTGTAGAAACGTGTCGCCGACTGGTAGCTCTACCAAAGTTCCAGCTGCGGGAGAGTGGAGATGGTAACGATTTTGTAGTTCTTCCAAGCTAGTCAGATCTGATAAGTAGCTTGGGGATCCGTGGACAAAAATTACGTGCTGGGGTCGCACGTTGTGAACGAGTTGGGTGATACCAGGACCATCGCTGTGCTGGGACAAAAGGTAAGTTTCAACACTAAGTACAGGCGATTTGGCAGGTCGTTCGTACTCCTCAATTCGCAATGGGTAACCGGGTTGCTCTGGCAGTAAAATGACCCAAGGGCCACTGTCTGAGTGGCAGTATTCGCCCAAATCAATTGTTTCGTCAGTTATGACAATGCAGGGAGACTGGCCAACAGTGGGACGCTGTTCTGCCTGTAACCGACGAACCCGAGGACGCACCCTTTCATCCCAAAATAGGGGTTGGTGTCGAGCAAAATTCTGGACGGAGTTAGGGAGGTGGGGCAAAAGCTCCAGGTAGATATCACAGCCTGTAGCAATGGTGCCATCCACCCAGATGTCTAGATTGCGACCAGTGAAGTTGTGATGACTCCGCAACAGCATCAGTAGCTCCTGACCCAGACCCAAAGATGGTGTGGGGAGTAAAATAGAACGGGAACTGGTGATCGCCCGATTGATTCGTTCCGCCAACTGATTCTCCTGGCTACGCCTGTGAGGGTAACGGGCTGTGCCATAACTGCCTTCAATAATCAAGACATCTGGTTCTAGCCCCCGTAATTCCTCCAAAGGCAAACCTTCCACTAAACGAGAGTTTGACAAGAAAAAATCGCCCGTGTACAGCAGTCGGTAAGATCGGTAGGGAGTCGTATAGGTGAGAAGAATTGCGGCAGCGCCTGGCAGATGACCTGCTGGAAATAACTCAGCACTGAGACCATCTTGAAACTCCACAGGCGATCGCCAGGGCAGCGCTTGGCAAAGTTGCGGCATCTCTTTGGGATCCACATGTGGCCAATTCAGCGGCAGTAGACGAGTTGTCACCTCACTGGCGTAAATGGGCAACAGCGGAAAAGCCTGATGCAGAGCTAGCAGACCTCTAGCATGATCGGAGTGAGCGTGAGTACACAGGACCAAATCCGCTGGTAGGGGAGTGCCGATCAGTTGTCCGGACTCCAGGCTCTCTTGCAGCGGTGTAATGTCTGCTAATCCACAGTCAAGCAGGATGCGGTATGGCCCCATCCGCACCAACAAACAGACGCCCTCATCAAGATGATGCACACCGTAAGGCAAACATTGCAGCTCATAGCCTGCATTACCATTAACTTGAGAGGCTGTCGGCATATTACTCATCTTCTCCTCCCCTCAAACCTGATGCTGGCTGAAAAGAGTTCTGAGTGCTAAATCTTAAGAGTAGACGTTTCAACCCATTCTGCTGAATCAATGGGCAGAGCCATTGCCGTGATAGTCATCTGAATCATAGAATCCATTCTTGTTACCAAAGAATAGGCACGATACAGTAAAAATAACCCCACTAAAACCAATTTGACATCCATTTTTGGTCACTCTCCAAGTACTGGCTACAAGGGTATCGACCACTGTAGCCGCTGATAACGTTAGTCGCAGTCGAACTAGCTGTCTGGTGAATGATGCACTGGGCGCTTGTAAACTTTATTAAAGTATAGACGTGAATTTTACTACATTTCCTCAGATTGTAGAACCTTCCTGGCTAGAGCGTCCATCCACCGAAGTTGCGCCTGATTTACTAGGCTGCAAACTTGTGCGACAGCTTCCGAGTGGAGAGATCATCCGAGGGTTAATTGTGGAGACTGAAGCTTATGCTCCAGGCGATCCAGCCTTTCATGCATATCAGCGACGCACGACTCGCAATGAAGTCGTTTTTGGGCCAGCTGGAAGAAGCTACGTCTATGTCATATATGGTGTCTACCACTGTTTTAACATCGTGACTGACAGAGAGGGAGTTCCGAGTACTGTCCTAATTCGGGCTTTACGCCTAGAAGCGCTACCCAGCGGTCTAGACAGCGGATTAAAAAGCTCACAACGAATCGCTGCTGGTCCAGGAAAGCTGTGCCAAGTTCTGCAAATCGCCCGCAGTTTGAACGGTACTATTCTCCAGCCCAGTCAGCCCCTGTGGCTAGAGCATCGCTGTCTGCAGTATCAACAACAGCTTGAGATGACTGCCTTTGTGCAAACCACCCGAATTGGTTTGTCGCAGGGAAAAGACCTACCTTGGCGATGGTATTTGAGCAATTGCCCTGCTGTGTCTAGAATTTCGTAGAGGCGCTCAGCCGCGCGCCCCTACAAAATACGGCAAAGTTGTTTAATTCACATTCCTTAGAGGGAGATTTCTTTACCCCGTTCTGTGAAGTGGACATCTTTAATTTTCCATTGGGCGTTACCTGTTAAGGTTCTGCGCAAACTACCAAACAAGGCAAATTGTTCGCAGTTAGAAAGAGAGGTTAAATGCCATTTAGAATCAACTGCTGTACGTAAATCTACTGTGGCAACACCACTGTTTTGATCAATGCTGACACGGTATCCAGCCAAGCTTAAGTCAGCAGTACTCTCTGCCTCTAAAACTTTACCTACAGCAGCTAGCCCTGCATGTTCAGATGACACTAAAACTTTCCTTGGAATCAATGTCTGACACTGACCGTCACTTGTATAAATTAAAACGGTGGTTTCGTGGGCTGGAAGAGTGTCATTTGCTAGCATGCGATCGCGATCTGACAGGTGAGGAGTGGCAGGTTTTCGTCCATTGCTGTCTAAATGAGGTGTTGAGGCGACCATAGCAACCGGACTAGCGCTGGGCTGCAACAGACTAGCACTGTCACCACGCTTAGTAAAGGAAAAACCACAACCGCCTAGACCAGCAGCTATTAACCCAATGACAAAAGTAAATAAGTATTTGTTAATTCCGGACATAATTATAAAAAATGGATGATTTTCTAATGACGCTTCACGTCATCGGCGGTTAGACGCCAAGAAGTGAGACGGCGCGTTTCTACACCATGACTCGACTGACTGCTAGAGAGGTGAACATTTCAACAGGTTGCTTCTATCAATTCAGTGTCACCAGGGATAAATCCGCCTGAACTTAAGTTCAAGCATGAATGCGTGGTGAGGAGTAAAGCGTTTTAGAACCCAAAGTCCAAAACCCAAAACCCAAAACGGCATCACCCCTTATTCCTCTCTCTGATGGAACCTCGACCACGAAAACAATTTGCTCAACACTGGCTGCGGAGTGACAAGACGCTGAATCAGATAGTTGAGGCAGCTGAAGTTACTAAGAGCG
>CAXUIV010000267.1:0-6747 GCA_964250875.1 uncultured bacterium | reverse complement strand
GATTTGTTTGCGGAATTGGAGTTTTAAACTTTGCTGACAAGATCCTTTATTGAGAATTAGTTCCCAGTTTCCAAAATATCAAAAGAAAGTTATAAAGAACGTAAGGCTACTAATAGTCAAACACTGACAGGTCTTGGTAAATGGTGGGACGTAAACCATTAATTTTGGTAAGAGCAGCAATCTTTGGGCTACTGCTGCCTACATCAGCCGATCCAAAGAAAGACCGAGAGATCTTCCTCAAAATTCTAACGATGGATGAGGAGGGACTGTGGTTACGTAAATCAAAGCCTATTCTACTTAGAGATGTCTACTCCCACTTGACGCCAAAAGAGCAGGAACAATGGTTTAGTCAGGAATCTAACGACTCGCAGCCAAAAATCAAGAAGAGCATAAAGAAGAAGCAGCGTAAAGAATTGCAGCATCTTGTCTTTGTGCGTCTTTCTTATGACGAAAAACTAGAATATTGTGATCGCTCTGAACAAGTTATTGGCCCTTCTGAAACTGCATGGCAAGAAATTAATGCCCATCTAGGCACAAATGCAAATACTATACCTGAACTCGTGCGTCAGCTGGGTGAGCAGCGGTTTGGGCGTGTGCCTCTTGTTGGGGACGCCTTCAGTGGCGGTGGTAGCATTCCCTTCGAGGCAGCACGTATTGGTTGTGAAGCTTATGGCTCAGATCTCAACCCAATAGCAGCTTTACTAACGTGGGCATCGCTGAATCTTGTATGCGGTGGAGAAGAAGTCATTAAACAGGTACGCCAAGCTCAGCAGGAAATCTATAACTCTGTGGATCGACAAATTACAGACTGGGGCATTGAACACAACGAAAAGGGATGGCGTGCAGATGCTTACCTGTACTGCAACGAAACCCAATGTCCAGAGTGTCGGTGGATAGTTCCCATTGCGCCTACATGGGTAATTGTAAAAAAAAACAATACTGTTGCCCAACTACAGTCTAATGAGGAGAAACAATCTTTCAATATTCTGATTAAATCTAATGTCACTGAAAGGGATATGAAAGTAGCTGAGGCAGCATGGACGTTGAGAGACTCGGTTTTGAGATGTCCACATTGCAACCAAACAACACCCATAACTATGATTCGGGGCGATCTCCGCTATCCTGAGGGATTAAAAAATAGACTACGTTTATGGGAGAACGATGACTTCATTTTTCGTCCTAATGATGTATTTCAAGAACGTCTTTATTGCATCCGCTGGGTGGAAATTTATGTAGATGAACATGGTAAAGAGCAAACATTACATCACTACCGTGTTCCTGATAAAGATGACTTGAAGCGTGAGGAAGTAGTCCTTAAACTTTTATGCCAAAGTTTTTATGACTGGCAAGAAAAGGGTTACATTCCCAGTCGTCGTATTGTACCAGGAGACAAAACTGACGAACCCATCCGAACGCGAGGTTGGACGCACTGGCATCATTTGTTCAATGCTAGGCAATTGCTTGTTTTGGGAAGCTTGATGGCGCAATGTGCAGGTTGCTCTGAAGAGCGTTTTGTCAAGTTAGGGTTACTTTTAGGCGCAGCCCGGTGTGCCGATTACAACGCTCGTCCCTCACGCTGGCACCCGCGTCAAATCGGTGACAAAAGTGAACAAGTTTTCAGCAACCAAGCACTAAATACACTGTACACTTATGCAACACGATAGTTAAGCAGCTTAGCTTCTGCATTTTTCCTTGACTTGCCTATAGAGCAAATTGATGGTAGGGGATTTGTACAGCCAATGGATGCTCGCTCTGCAACAACAGATTGTGACATCTGGATAACCGATCCTCCCTACGCCGATGCTGTTAACTATCACGAACTATTAGAATTCTTTCTAGCTTGGTATGAAAAACTTCTGCCTAAGCTATTCCCAGATTGGTACAACGACAGCAAACGCGCCCTTGCTATCACTGGACGTGATGAAAACTTCCGTAAGAGCATGGCAGACTGCTACCGCAATTTGGCGAAGCATATGCCAGATGATGGTATTTAGGTTGTCATGTTCACCCATCAAGATGCAGGAGTGTGGGCAGATTTAGCTCTTATCCTTTGGGCATCAGGATTGCGAGTTACAGCCGCTTGGTGTATTGCTACAGAAACAGACTCAGCCTTGAAAGCAGGAAACTACGTTCAGGGGACCGTTCTACTGATCCTGCGCAAACAAACTTCTGATGATACAGCCTTCCTGGACGAACTCTATCCTCAAGTCGAAAACGAAGTTAAATCCCAGCTAGATTCCATGCTGGCACTAGAAGATAAAGAAGACCCCAACTTTGGCGATACTGACTACCAGCTTGCCGCTTATGCAGCAGCCTTGCGGGTACTAACTCAATATAGAAGCATTGAAGATATTGACATAGTTCACGAGTTGTCAAAACCCCGCAAGAAAGGTGAACCATCCCCCTTCGAACAAATTATCGCTGATGCGGTGAAAACAGCCTGCGATTACCTCGTGCCTCAAGGCTTCGACTCCTTTGTTTGGAAAACCCTTACACCCGAAGAGCGGTTCTACCTCAAAGGATTAGACATTGAGAGTCACGGTGAACATCGTTCTGGTGCGTACCAAGAGCTAGCCCGAGGCTTCGGTGTGAAAGAATACAAGTCGCTTCTTTCCAGTGGCAAAGCCAAGCAAACTCAATTAAAAACAGCCACTGAGTTTGCTACACGTCAGCTAGGAGACATTGGATTTGGTGCTTCCTTGGTGCGACACGCCCTGTTTGCAATCCGGGAAGTCGTTCGCACGGGTGAAGCACAAAGCGGTAAGAACTGGCTGCGTAATGAAGTGCGGGATTACTGGAACCAGCGCAAAAGCTCGCTCGAAATTCTTCGCTACTTCGCGGCAATGGGCTTTAAAATTCCTCACTGGGAGATGGATGCTGATGCAGCCAGACTGGTAGCTGGTGCAGTAGAAAATGATAGCATTTAATAATCACGCTTGTCCTAGCTGAGGGATCGACATGTTTGCTGTAGAATTTCAAGCCAATATTAGGGATGGAATTATAGAAATACCGGAGGAGTACAAACAAGAACTCAGTGACTGCAACAGTGTAAAAGTCATCATTATGAAAAAGCAGAAGAAATTAGCAACAGGCATTATTGCACGGCTGATTAGTAACCCTGTGAAAGTTAAAGACTTTACTCCCTTAATGCGAGATGAAGCTCACGAGCGGAAGTAATGAGTAATAAAACATCTTTTTTAGATTCAAATATATGGCTATATGTCCTACTGAACATTCAAAACGAGCAAAACACGGATCGGAAGCGTGAAATTTCGATTTCCCTGACTGATAGCAAAGGAATAGTTATCAGTACACAAGTAGTTAATGAAGCTTGTGTTAATCTTCTCAGAAAAGCTTCATTCAATGAAGAGCAAATCAAAGAGTTGATTCAAGATTTTTACGATAAATATACAGTAATAGAGCTAAATTTTGAGATTATCACAGATGCATCCAATTTACGGCTTCAATATAGCTTTTCCTTTTGGGATAGTTTAATTGTTGCTAGTGCTTTGTACGCAAAAGTAGGTATCCTTTATTCTGAAGACATGCAAGATGGTTTGATTGTGTCTGAGAGACTTGAGATTGTGAATCCTTTTAAGTCATGACGATTGAACGCTTCTCATCCCGACGCACAAGGCTTGACCAATCCTTCTTAAACCAGCGACTTCAGGAGGCGAAGTCTTACGATCGCATTGCTGGGTATTTCAGCTCTTCAATACTGGAAGTGGCAGGCGAAGCCTTAGAAACCGTAACAGGTCTCATCCAAGTCATCTGTAACTCTGACTTAAGCGTAGACGATGTAGAAACCGCGAAAGCTGCCAATTATGCCATTCGTCGGGAGTGGTGTGCTTCCGAACCTGAAAAATATAATGCCAACAGTAAGCCCCGCTTTGCCCGACTCTACAAGTTCCTACGCTCTGGCAAAATGCAGGTCAAGGTGTTGCCTCGTGAAAAGTTTGGCCTAGTACACGGTAAAGCTGGGGTCATTACCCTCGCCAACGGAAGTCAGACCTCTTTTATGGGCAGTGCTAATGAAACCTATCATGCCTGGAGGTTGCATTACGAACTGGTTTGGGAAGATAATTCTGCCGAAGCGATTCAATGGGTGCAAGAAGAGTTTGATGCGCTATGGGGTAGTTTTTCAAATTTGTCACGTTAGTCGAGTTATAACCTGAGTCGGTATCGTTGATAGGAGGTAGTCCGTGAGTTGCAACTGTGTAGAGAGCAGATAAGAGTGCAAAATCTGCGCTCTTATCTGCATATATTGTTTTATGAGTATATAGATATATTTTCAGCAAACAATGATTGAAGATTCCCGCGATCGCGAACTGGATCGAGCAGATGGAAATTGCTAAGTGGATTGACCAAAAACTGAAGCAGCCGCACGGCAACTATCAAGGACTGAATCATGGGCAATTGATCGCGTTGCTGTGCGAGAGTTAGCCCGTGGTTGGAGGGATAACCCTGATGCTTTACCCATGCTCAAACCCCGGACAGATTTCGCCGATTCAAACCGGCCAATTCAGCAATCTGAGATTGAGCCATCCGGTAAGACCCATCCGGCAGCTATAAAACCATCGACTCCCATCGAGCCAATTTGGACTAATTACACCCATCTGCCTCGGAGCGAGTAGAATAACCTGGGTAACGAAATCAGAAAATCAGGCAAATTAGCATCCGCTCCTTGGCAAAAGGTATTAAAGTTTGCCAACTGACTGCGGAACTAGGTAAACAATAGCGATAGCTAGACTTGGAGGTTCTGCTTACAGATGCAGCCAATTCGTACATTTAATGTTTCTCCTTCTCTGCCACCGCGATTGGAAAAATTGCGGCAACTGGCGTACAACCTGCATTGGGATTGGAATGTTGAGACCAAAGACCTATTTCGCCGCCTAGACCCTGATCTCTGGGAATCTAGCCACCACAACCCAGTCCTCATGCTGGGGACCATCAGTCAAGCGCGGCTACAGGAAGTGGTTGAGGATGATGGCTTTCTAGCTCAAATGGACCGAGCAGCCAATCAGTTGCAAGACTACCTACAGGAACGCACCTGGTATCACAAACACAGGAACCTGAGGTCTGGAGTTCAAAGTCAGGAGTCAGATCCTTTAACTCAAGACTCAATCAACGCTCAAAATTCAGAGTATTACGCCTATTTCTCAGCTGAATTTGGTCTTGCAGATTGCCTGCCAATCTACTCTGGAGGCTTGGGCGTGCTGGCGGGAGATCATCTGAAATCCGCTAGCGACTTGGGTTTACCTCTGGTGGGAGTGGGCTTACTCTATCAGCAAGGCTACTTCGCCCAGTATCTCAATGCCGATGGCTGGCAGCAGGAACGCTATCCAATTAACGATTTCTACAACTTGCCCCTCCATCTAGAATGTCACCCTGACGGCTCAGAACTGCGAATTGCGGTGGAGTATCCAGGCCGCACGGTCTATGCACGGGTCTGGCGAGTGCAGGTCGGAACAGTGCCTCTGTACCTCATGGACACCAACATTGACCCCAACAGTGAATACGACCAAGACATCACTGACCGACTCTACGGTGGTGATATTGATATGCGCATTCACCAGGAAATTCTGCTGGGTGTTGGCGGAGTGCAGATGCTGAAGGCACTGGGACTGCCGGTGGCGGCATACCACATGAATGAAGGACACGCGGCATTTCTAGCACTGGAGCGCATCCGGATATTAATTCAGGAAGAGGGGCTGAATTTTGCCGAAGCCAGACAGGTAGTGGCCTCAAGCAGTATCTTCACCACGCACACGCCGGTTCCAGCGGGGATTGACTTGTTTTCCGCAGACAAGATCACCTATTACTTGGGACGCTATGCCGATATCTTTGGCCTGTCTAGAGACCAACTTCTGGGTTTAGGGCGCGAGAACACAGGCGATCTTACTTCGCCTTTCAGCATGGCGGTGCTGGCGCTGAAGATGGCGACATTTGCCAATGGCGTTGCCCAACTGCACGGTGTGGTGTCGCGGGAAATGTTTCAAGGTCTGTGGCGCAACCTGCCGGAAGCGGAAGTACCAATTACGGCGATTACCAACGGCGTCCATGCCCGCAGCTGTGTTGCCAAATCGACTCAAGAGCTGTACGAGCGCTACTTGGGGCCAAACTGGTCTTCAGCACCAACGGATAGCCCACTGTGGGATCGGCTAGAGACGATTCCAGATGAGGAGCTATGGCGCAATCACGAACGTTGCCGCTTGGACATGGTGATGTACGTGCGGGAACACCTGGTTAGAACGCGGCGTGAACGTGGGGCAACGGCGGCTGAAGTCGCTCAAGCCCAAGAAGTCCTTGATCCCTCTGTCTTAACCATTGGCTTTGCTCGTCGCTTTGCTACTTACAAACGGGCAACGCTGTGGATGCGCGATCTGGATCGGATCAAGCAGATTCTGAGCGGGGACAAGAACCGCAAGGTGCAATTTGTGATTGCCGGGAAAGCTCATCCGATGGACGTTCCAGGAAAAGAACTGATTCGCGACATTGTTCACTTCATCCGCGAACAAGGATGTGAGAAGCAGGTTGTGTTTGTTCCTAATTACGACATCCATATTGCGCGGCTGTTGGTGGCTGGGTGTGACGTGTGGATGAATACTCCCCGTCGTCCACGAGAGGCATCCGGCACGAGTGGAATGAAAGCGGCGATGAATGGATTGCCGAATCTGAGTGTGCTAGACGGCTGGTGGGATGAGGCTGACTATGTCCGTACTGGCTGGGCCATTGGACACGGTGAAA
>CAXUIV010000266.1:6248-6768 GCA_964250875.1 uncultured bacterium | reverse complement strand
TGTTCAACTCTGGGCAGCGTCCTGCTGTGAATCCTGGTATTTCCGTATCCCGAGTCGGTTCAGCAGCTCAAATCAAGGCGATGAAACAGGTCGCTGGTAAATTGAAATTGGACCTAGCCCAGTTTGACGACCTGCAAGCCTTTGCGCAGTTTGCTTCAGACTTAGACAAAACAACTCAGGACCAACTGGCTCGGGGTCGGCGGTTGCGAGAACTTCTGAAGCAATCCCAAAACTCTCCCGTACCAGTGGAAGAGCAAGTAGCGATTCTCTACGCCGGTATCAATGGGCTGTTAGACGACGTGCCGGTAGAAAAGGTGACTACCTTCAGTCAAGGGCTACGGGAATACTTAAAAACCAGCAAACCGAGATTCGTAGAGCTGGTCAAAACCGAGAAGAAGCTGGGTGATGAAGCCGAAAAGCTGCTGAAAGAAGCAGTGGCAGAACATAAGCAGGCTTTCATGGCAACAGCTTAAGAGAGTTTTGAGTTATTGTTTTTTATGTTTTAGTTTTTTTAGATAAG
>CAXUIV010000266.1:0-6238 GCA_964250875.1 uncultured bacterium | reverse complement strand
CTCCCCACAAGGGGGCATACCCAAAGGGCACATAGCAGCAAAACTTAGAACTCAAAACTATCTCCCTAACTCAAAACTCAAAACTCAAAACTCAAAACTCAAAACTATTAACGCTGGGGGATTATGGCTAATCTCAAAGGAATTCGCGACCGCATTGGTTCGGTCAAAAACACAAAAAAAATTACAGAAGCGATGCGGCTGGTTGCTGCGGCTAAGGTACGCCGCGCTCAGCAGCAGGTGATTGCTACCCGCCCCTTTGCCGATCGCTTAGCTCAAGTACTGTACGGTTTGCAGACCAGACTGCGGTTTGAAGACGCTGACCTACCGCTGCTCAAGCAAAGGCAAGTCCGATCAGTGGGGCTACTGGTAATTTCAGGCGATCGCGGTTTGTGCGGCGGCTACAACAACAACATCATCCGTCGCGCTGAAAGTCGTGCTAAGGAACTGAAAGCAGAGGGTTTGAACTACAACTACATTCTGGTGGGACGTAAGGCTACTCAATACTTCCAGCGTCGTGATCAGCCCATAGATGCTACTTACACGGGTTTAGAGCAGATTCCAACCGCAGCAGAAGCATCCAACATCGCCGAGGAGTTGCTCTCTTTGTTTCTCTCAGAAACTGTAGACCGCATTGAGTTAGTCTACACAAAATTCGTTTCGTTAATCAGTTCCCGACCCGTGGTTCAAACGCTGCTTCCCCTTGATCCTCAAGGTTTAGAAGCAGCGGATGACGAAATCTTTCGCTTAACAACCCGTGGAGGTGAGTTTGAGGTGGAGCGCACTAAAGTTGCTACCCCTACTCGTACATTTCCCAAAGACATGCTCTTTGAGCAAGACCCCGTGCAGATTCTTGATGCACTTCTACCCCTATATCTGAACAACCAGTTGTTGCGGGCGCTGCAAGAATCGGCCGCCAGCGAACTGGCAGCCCGAATGACGGCTATGAACAACGCCAGCGAGAACGCCAGCGACTTGATTGATAGCCTAACAATGTCTTACAACAAGGCGAGGCAGGCCGCAATTACTCAAGAAATCTTGGAGGTTGTTGGTGGCTCGACAGCACAAACTTAGGTTTGTCATAGAATGACCGACTTGTTGCCACATCGACGGAGAAGCTACTATAATAGGAATACACAAGGGGCCGTAATGGTTTCGACGTGGTGGCGAAAGCTACTTTGTGATACAGGTCGAGAGTGAATCTTCTCTCGTTAATACCGGATTCAAAAAAAAAGTAAATGCGAACAACATTGTACCTTTTGCTCGTAAGCAAGCTCTAGTAGCTGCCTAAAAACCTCTAACTGGTTCGAGCGTCTGTAGCCTGACTCCGTTAAGGGCTGCAGACCAACCCCCAACGGACGCTCTAGCGATTGTTCTCTGATTGGATTGCTAGCTAAGAATTAACCAGAGCATCCCATCGTTCGGGATAATGAACGGTTCCCGCCTTGAGGATTAGATAGGATAAACCTGTGAACGAGCGGAGGGTTAATACCCATTGCGGACGGCAGTTCAATTCTGCCCGGTTCCATAGCTGAATCAAAGTAGTAGAGACCTACCGGTATGACTGATAGGTCTTTGCTATTTGTGTTTATAGCCGTAAAACCACTTATACTAGTATAATAAAATACTAAAGCGAACAGTAATTACCACCAGGTCAATCAACCCTAGGGTGTGGCAAGTTTGACTAGCAGATCACTGATTGACAGGCAGCAATGCAGGTCGTCAGTTCTCTGCGCCAATGGCTTTATAGAACATTCACCTTATGGACCCAAGATACAGCAAAATCGTAAAGTTTCCTCTTTGGCAGTTCCTCAACCAGCCTCTATTTAGTCCTACTACAAAAGCAATTCTCAGTCCCCGACGTTTCTGGTACATCCATAGAATTCAACTTTTAAAACGTTGCTGGGATAAAGAGTGCGACTTTAAAGACATTAACCGTAGCGGTTCTTAGTAGCGATCGCATGACATACCGGGGCGCTACCAATTTTAGATTTTGGATTTTAGACTATGAAACACCTGCCACCAAGCAGTTTTAAAAATTTACATCTTGCAGGTGTCAAGCAAAATGGTGTAAAGGTGCTGTTGCTGGATCGGCTAACTGGTTTAAATCAGTAGCTGCACCCTAAGTTGGGAGTAAGCCAATCAATTTCTTCCTGAGCGGCGCACCAGCCGAAGACGGCGTGATGTCCGTCGCTGACTTGCCCACTCCTCAAAAAACTTCCCGTACCAAGCTGGCGTGATGATCGCCAGTAGCCGGACGGGTGCAGTTCCCACGTTTCTAAAGGTGTGGAGAACATCCCTAGGAATATCAACAAAAGACCCAGCAGTTGCCGTAAACGTGCGATCGCCCTCTTGAATTGTGAGTTCTCCTTCCACAATGTAGTACGCTTGCCTTTCCCACTGATGCGTGTACGATGGCAGACTACCTTGCGGTGCTACACTCACCTCAAAGAGAGAGTATGCTCCTAGCGCATCCTCACTGACTGCTTTGCACGTTACTGGCTCGCCCCAAAGCAATTTACCTTTACCCGGTGAGATGAGCGTGATATTCTGGTTGCCTCTTTTCATTATTGCCCTCCTTATAGTCCACAACCAATTACCTAAGAAAAAAGTAGGTGGACACTTGTTAAACACAGGACCTCCAACCTAATCCCTGGCTTAGTTAGGGTTTAGGTCTGATGTCCCTGCTTGTTCATGTCCATCTACTTAGCAGAGTGGCTTGTATTTCAACAATGAATGTGGGTCTCGACCACACTCACAGCCTACTCATCTCTATTGCTCACTTTCCAGGTCAAAAGTTGCTCACTTTCTGCTCATTTCGTCTCAGCTAATCTCCCATTGCCATAAAATATCAGCTACTCTCGCCATCCCTGTTTTCAAGTGGCGTCGAAAAGTACTGAAGGGTAGATCTAGAATCTCAGCAGCCTGTTCCTGCGTGGGTGCAGGGTGCAGATAGGTATGATATAGCGCCTGGTAGGATTTGACTTCACGCGCTGATGACTTTAGCGATTCAGCTGCCTCCATCACCAAAGTCTGTAAACGAATGATTCGCTCTCGTCGATCTGCTTTAGCTGCAACTCGTTCCACAACCAGCCGCGACTGTAGCAATGGATTATTATGAAGTAGATCGGGGCGAGAGTAGTGGCGCAGAACGTCTATGATTGCCTCCGCAAACTCAGGTTGACTAAGGACGACCAACGGTTCGCTGACCTGTGAAGACTGCACGGCTTGGGCTGAAGCGGCAATCTCCCTTCGAGCTAGTAATTCTTGCCATGCCTTTGGTGACAGCACCCGCCAGTCGTGTCCGTATAACCCGTAGCGCCGACCCCCCAATTCAAAATCTGCTTCAGGAATTCGCGCTAAGTCGGCATAAGCAAACATTGCCGCCCAGTAGTCTGGATCTGCACAAGCTAAAAAGGTAAATGCTGGCGTTGCTGTGGTGCGATGATGCTGGACGAAGTTAATAAAGATCAGGCTCTGAGTTGGGGAAACTGTTTGATAAGTATCGCGTGCCATCCAGAAGCGAAAGAGGGTTGCTCCTTCACCGGGTCGTAAAGGCGCATGGCTCTGGAGATAACCCCATGCCGCACGAGCGCTGGGGTCCACGTCGAAATCCTCGGTACTAGCTTGATGTAGCGCCACCATCGCTACAAATCCAGCCACGCGCTGCTCAGTGTCGCGAAACACTAGCACTCCTTGTGGCTGCCTTGCCAGCCAGTGGGTCGCTAGCCGTGCCGAAGCTTCACCTTCGTGTTCAGCCACCATAGCGAGCAGTGCTGAACGGTCAGTTTCCCGTAGGCTATCGGTCAACAGGCTACTGTTCTCTTGCCAGGTGAAACGGGGTCTGATCGCCGGGTTGTCGCGATGAAGGAAGATATAGTCGAACAGAATGCGATGCTGCTCTTGGCCTTCGGTCTGCCCTAAGCGGGTGCTGTAGTAGGTGCGGGCACGCTGGTGTAGTTCAGCATACCAGTCGGGATTGCGCCAACGGAGGTCGGCAGTTAAAACTTCACGGGCCAAATCATGGGGAAATACCCCCAACCATCCTGATTCAATGAACGATAGCCCACGCAACCATTCAAATAAGTCGTGAACATCAGGGATGGCTAACATTTCAGCTAGTAATGCCTCAGTGGTTAGTCGCACAAGGGCACAAGCTTCTAAAGCCATGCGGTGTCTCGGACTGGGTACTTCTTGGGTAAATCTTTGCAACAGCGCTTTGATGACATCCGGTATCGCCTGCGGTTGAAATTGGACAGCCTGTCCTTGGGCGAAGACATCGGCAACTAGAGAGAGGGCAAGGGCATGACCGTGGGTAAATTCAAGGACTGCCTGATGTTCAACCGCCGGGATTTCTCGTCTAACCAGGTAGGCACGACTTTCTTCCGGACTAAAGTTGCGTAGCGGCAGCAGGTGCATCAGAGCCTGCCAACCCGGATCAGCACGCCAAGCCGCTGCGGGAGAATGGCGGCCAGCCATAACCACAAAGGTATTTTCTGGTAGCTGAGGCAGGAACACCTGGCGCAGCCATTCATCGATCGGTGCCAGCGTCTCGTATGTGTCAAGCAAAATCACATGACGTTTGGAGCGAGAGGCTAAGACTTGCAGGGGAGATTCCAGTGGCTGTAAATCCATAACAAACCGCAACGCGCTGAGGAAAGACTCAGGCGAAGGCTCAACGTTACGGGTATCCAAGTAAATTGCTGGTACCTCAATCTGTTCGCACAATCGAGTAAATTCCGTCAGCAGAGTGGTTTTACCAACACCACCAGGGCCAAAGACGTGCAGTACATAAAAAGGTAGTTCTGCTGCGGTGATCGCCGACTGAAACAGACTCAGCTCGCTAATGCGTCCAACAAACCGGCGCTGTCGCTCTGCTTTCAGACGCTCTGCTATATACGATGACATAGGAACTCCCTTACCAGGTAATCCATATCCGGGAGTGGGGCACCTCCCATCAAGTTTTATCGTTTAATATTTTCTAGAGATACTTTGGTCTATCAGGCTGAGACGAATTTAATTTATCATTGTATATTGTAATACCTGTAGTATATTAGTGGATAGAACACATCTTAACAACCCAGAACCAGCCGAGTCATCTACTCAATTATGACTTGGCTGAGTGAAGTCCTGAAGCAATTGAGCAACTGTTGGCAGCAGCACCGAAGTATGGCATCGAATTCAAGACATGAAATTGCAGGTTGTTACAGCTATCCTTCGCCAGCGAGGTCTGGACAGTAAGCCAATGGGTTTATATCAAAGTACTTCCCCACTCGCTGGGGAAATTAATTGAATGGAAACTGACAACACCGCCTGGAGGCTCCGCACGGGAGCAAGGAGAGAAGACGGAGATGGTGGAGATCCTGTTCGTACACGGCGCACTCGTCCGGGATGGCGCATGGTGGTGGCAGCGGGTCGCCGAGCGAATCCATGAGCGAACCGGCACGGTGAGTCGGGCGGTCGAACTGCCGTCCTGCGGCGAGGGTGCCATGTCCGGCACCGCTGGACTGCTCGAAGACGCTCGGGCGCTGCGCGCCGCACTCAATGACGTGGACGAGGCTGTCGTCGTCGGGCACTCCTACGGCGGTACGGTTATCACAGAGGGTGCCGACCACCCTGCCACTCGCCACCTAGTGTACATCGCCTCGTACCTGCCTGATGTGGGGCAGTCGCAGGCCGACATCATGAGCGGCGAACAGGACCCGATCGGGGTTGCGCTGGGCGACGACGGCACAGTCCGCATCGCTGGTTACACCGCCTCGTCGCTCGGCGACCGCTGCTGGCACGACCTGACAGACGAGGAGACCCGAGCCGAGGCGTGGGACCGTCTCACCGCGCAATCGGTAGGAGCCTTCGGGACCCCGACAACCCGATCGGCGTGGCGGGGCAGGCCCTCGACGTACCTCGTCTGCACGGAGGACCGCAACACCTCCCTCGCCCTACAGCGCTTCCACGCCGGTCGCGCCACCCGCTCGATCGACCTTGCCACCAGCCACCACCCAATTCTGTCCCGCCCCGACCTCGTGGCCGAAGAACTCATCCGAGTGCTACGCACCGATTGACGGCACGTTATTACTTGGCTTAACCTGTGTTGAGAGGATGCCCATCAGTCCTCGTAGGCGCGTAAGGATTCAGGTGCTGACATTGGCTAAATCTGCTTGCAAAAAGTCAATAAATTGCCGCGCCGTCCGTCCAGAACGACCATTATGGCGAGTCGCCCACTGTAGAGCCTGATACTCTA
>CAXUIV010000265.1:0-6769 GCA_964250875.1 uncultured bacterium | reverse complement strand
GCGCATTAAACTCAAACGCCTTTACCCCTCATTTCAACCTTGATAGACTACTAGCCCGTTGAGCGCTATACTGCCATTACAGTTATAACTACGTCTAGCAAAGCATTCTGCTTGCGTAAGTTCTCGATCATTGTCTCCACTGTAGGTGGGCTACCTGTGACAAGGAGGCTCTTGCTATCCCCTTGATTGGAAATGAGTTCAATTTGCACTTCAGATGCAGAGACGTCAGCTTTGGCATCTACCCGTATCACTCCAATCGCACGTAGTTCAGGAGAAGAGTAGGGATAAGCCTGTACTTGCAGGATTGAGGACAAGCGTTGCAGCGCTCGTAGGAGCATGTCCTTTTTACGTTCATTAGCCCAAAAGCTAATAATAATTCGACCCCCCTCGGCCTCCGTGGGAGTCATACCGCTCCCTAATATTGTATTTAAGGAGACACCACGGTTGGAAAACACTGAAGCGGCAGCAGTCAAAGCTCCCGGTTTGTCTTGGGCTTTGACGACAAACACCCATCGCTGCTCAGTCATGCTGGCTCCACTCCTCGATCTTGCTGCTCAGAGCATCCGCAGTCTGTAACAGCAACTGCGCTTCATCGTCCCACAACTGGATCGGCACTACTTGTGTCCAGCCTTGAGTACTTACCACAATTGGCACACCAATCGAGGTGTGAATGTCGTAAAACTCCCCATCCAACCGCACCTGACCTGAAACAACGACTTCTCGTCCATCCAGAAGCGTCCGCACTAAGTCTACAGTAACGTTGGCCGTAGCGGCGGCAGTTTTTGCTCCTGATACCTGGGTAATGTAAGGTCTGATGACAACGCGCAGGTCTGACGGCAGGCGATCAACATACTCAAAGGCTTTGCGAATCTCTCCAGAATTGAGATAGTCAATTGCAGTTTGCTTGGCAGACTTTAGTTCCGCTGGAAATTGGGAAATCCTGCGGACTTCGTTGCCATTAGCATTGCCCCGCAGACGGTTAATGGTAGTTAGCATCTCCTCCTCATCCATCCCGTGAATTCGCACACTACTCCAAAGCGGTACCATGTCGTCCCCATGTTCCCCAACCACAAACCCTTGGACCAGTTGCCGACGTACACCTAAGGTGTTAGCAATTTCGCGGCGAAAGCGCAATGAATCGGAATAGGCCCCAATGCCAATGACTCGGTGTCTCTCCAGGTGTTGGCTGAATACCTCAACCGCCAACTCTACTGGATTGGTTACTATCAGAACAATTTCATGACCGTGACCATATTTCTCAATCGCCTCAGCGTAGGTACGAAAGATTGGGAGGTTTGTCTCTGCCAGCGCCTCTCGGGAAATTGGCTTATTTCCCGTAGTCGCGCCTGCTGCCATCACAATCACATCTGCTACGACTTCTTCAGGCTGTAGTGCCACATCTAGCTCTGGTGCAATCTCCGCATAGGCATCTGAGAGGTCAGTCCGCATGCCATACAGCTTACCCGCACTAGCTGGCTCTGAGCGACCCACCAACTGTAGTCGCTCTGACGGAGACAGCACCCGTTCATTCAACAGTTGAGACACGATTTCACGACCGCAGTCCCCACTAGCGCCAATAACTGCCACATCCATCTGCTTTTTCCTCCCATGAATACTGCAACTGGACTTGGCTTTAGAACCAACAACATTTAAATAATTCTCATACTTCACGGACGAGCGGTAAGCGTGAAATCGCTTATTCCCCAAGTATCAAAGAATTGACGGTATAAGGTTTTACTAGCTGAGGTCAGGTCTCCGTCTGAGGTGATGGCTCCTCCCTGAATTAACCTCCCTCCATCAGTCAGGAAGTTAAGCCTAAAATCACCTGAGTCATCTTTTTCAACAAATAAACGACCGTTAGCCAAAACTTGGCCAGCACGACTAGAAATTGAGCAACGCATGGTTGAGTGCTTTCCTGTACAGACATCGTTAAAGATTGTACATCTGTCGTACTGTTATCCATCTAGTAGGGCTGCGCGGGAGTCATCGACCTCCTAACGACTAATCCTAACGGAATTCCTAATCTGAGTTAGCATCCAATATCCTGGGTTCGAGTGAGGATATTGTTATCAGCTTAGTAAAACCCAGGAAAGCAAATGAATCTGCTAAGAATCTTTCAACCAGCAACGAATTCCCAGTCCAGCACTGCGACCAACTTAGAGAAGTCCCATTCTGTTGACATAGACCTGGAATTCCCAGCTACTGTGGATCAGATCATCCAACCGGGGAAACCTGGACGCATTCGCTTCCGTGCCTCCTACTGGCCCGCTGAGTGTGTTCAAGATGCTACTCTTCTTCCTGGTGAAGTTGTCCACGTCGTTGGTCGCGACAACATCACTCTGCTGGTATCTGGGACTAAAGTGTGAACTAAAAAAAATAGTCTGGATAGAGAGGTGGTCGCCACTGATACTCGCGCAATTTAATCTTACCCTCAGGGCTAAATTCAATTCCTTCTTGTTCAAGTAGCGATCGCTGCCGATAGTCTCCACCGCGTCGCAGTGGCGAATGAGAGATCTCACCTTTAGCATTAATGACGCGATGCCAAGGAATATCAGAATCTACGTCTACGCGAAAGAGTGCATATCCCACCAAACGCGCTTTACCAGCTAAGTTTGCTAACTCCGCCACCTGTCCATATGTTGCTACCTGACCCTTGGGAATTTGGCGTACCACTGTGTATATAAGACTATAAGTAGACATCAGGCACAGCTAAAATGCCAGTTTAAACGGGTTAGGTCAGAGTTTTACTTGGCCAGTTTCAGGGCTTCTTGCGCATAGTTCTTCTTGCTCTGATACTCTACTGCCTTCTGTTGCGCGACTTTATAATGACGATTGGTCTTGGGCACAGCCTTCATTAAACTAATAGATTGCTGCCAGTTGGTAATGACTGTATTCCATTGCGCTTTAGTCTTGGCTGTTTGAGTTAACTCTGCGGCACTCATTGCCTTATTAACAGCATCGTGGAATGGATCTGCTACGGGCAAGGCTAATGATTTCGCTGCCGTAGCAGGTGAAGCTTTGGTTACAGGGGCAGATGAAGCCTTAGCTGCGGGAGCGGGTGAAGTTTTAGCTGCGGGAGCAGGTGGCGTCGCTGCGGCTGTAGGTGCCTTGGTTACAGGAGCCGCTGGGGCAACCGCCTCAGAGTTGCTGTTACTCTCTTGGTAGTTGTTGTAAACAGTCCAGAGACCGAGAGCAACGGCTAATAGACCCCCAATCGCAATCACGTATTGAGTTGGCTTTGAGATTTTCATAAAAACCAGAAATGTCTAAAGGCTTGTGTTGTGTTGCGTCGGCGCGTGTTTCCACCCGCTCACTCATATTCCGATGGCATCTATTAAAGCATCTCTAATGGCAAGTTGAAGTATGTCCAATGCCATATATGAGAAGCTTGAAACAACTTACCCTCCAAGTTATTCGGTAAAGACATCTGACGCTACCGCAAAAACCCGTAATGATGCGTATAGTATAGACGAATAAATTAAGTAGAGTTTCATTACCTCAACGCTGCACCTGACGATAGGTACCAGATGGTGCCTTGTAAGGATATTGTTAACTGTAAGCAACACAAGTTCTTCAAAACTTGGACTGCTTGGGACATAACATCCAGTGCCAACAGAAATAAAACATGGATGCTGATGAACTAACAAGGCGTTATGCCGCAGGGGACAGAGACTTTACAGGAGCAAACCTAACTGGAGTCAAGCTAGTAGGCGCTAACCTGGTGGGAATTAATCTGTGGGGAGCTAACTTAAGTGGATCTAACCTAGCCAGAGCCAAACTCTGGGGAGCTAACCTGAGTGGAGCTAACTTGGTTAAAGCTAACTTGACCAGAGCTAACCTGAGCGGAGCGCAACTGACTGAAGCTAATTTACGGCAGGCCAAACTGAACCAGACCAAGCTGTACGGAGCTAATTTGAGCGGAGCTTACTACGATGAGAGTACTCGGTTCTCTCGTGGATTTGACCCGGTGGGTCAAAATATGCGTCAGGTTTAAAGCTGCTTTGCCTAGCACACCAACGAGGAATGGATGAACACACAACTAGACCCTAAAACCCTCCAGGAGAATGCAGTTTTAAAGACGCAGGATGAGTGGAGAAGTACCGTAGAGAGAGTCAAAAACTTGGGGCTTCCTCCACATCGCGATCCGCCTAAGAATTGGGATAGTCTGACGGCGCTTGACTGTATTCTAAGAAGGACTGACAAAACAGCACATATTCTTGATGCTGGGGCTGAGTTGTACTCGAGGATTTTGCCCTGGTTAGATTTGTACAGCTATAGTCAATTGATTGGTATCAATTTAGTATTTGACCAAACGATAAGACGTGATTCAATCACCTATGAGTATGGTGATATTACTCAAACTAAGTTTGGCGGGAATGCGTTCGATGCCATTACCTGTTTAAGTGTGGTCGAACACGGTGTAGATCTCCGCTCGTACTTCAGGGAGATGGCGCGGATTTTGAAGCCAGGAGGAGTATTAATTACTTCAACTGACTATTATATTGAGCCAATTGATGCTAAAGGTCAAATAGCCTTCGACGCTCCCATCCATATATTTTCAAGAAATGAAGTTTTACAGATATTTGAACTCGCTGAGGAATTTAACTTAAGATTAACGGGTGAAATTAACCTAGATTGTCAAGAAAAGACAGTCACGTGGAGTGGCTTGGATTACACTTTTGTAATCTTTACATTACAAAAAAACTGACGGTAGAAAAGCGAATGAATTAACATTTACGGCAGTCCTAAATAGTTTGCGAATAACCTGTAGAGACGTTACATGTAACGCCTCTATATCGGAGGAAATGCTAAAGACAGTCGCGCTCAATGCAATCTTAGTGAACCTCAGAGTAGTTCTTCACCTGGAAGCCCATAATCCGTCTCACAGGATTTGATGAATCTGGTTCTGGAAATGTATTGGCAGCGTAGGAGTTGATGCCGTAGAGATTGATGGATAGGGTCTTACCGTTAGGGCTGATATCTAGGATTGCGTAGTTGAAAGTGTCGGGGCTGTAGAAGTCTACTGGTTGACGTAGGCTATCAGCATCAGGATCGCCCTCGCGGTAGACTTTTTGCAGTCCAGGGTAGTTGGGATCCAGTCCGATAGGATCGATGCCGTTAGCCTGTTGCTGATTACCAAGGCTATCTGCAACCGACTTGATATTGGCGAAACTGTGGTCGGTGATTCCATCGGGTCCGCCAGCACCGATCGGGCCATCTACGATCTCAAAGACGTTGCCTGGTACCCTAACATAACTGGACTGATCAGCAGTCTGGCCAGTTGGAGAGTAGTCCAGTTCGTTAATTCGGATTTGGTGGTCGTCCGTGCTGAGGAAAACCACGTTGGTAATATGACTATCGGCAATAAACTTCATCAGCTCGTTACGCTCAGCGCGGTATTCACCCATCCACGACTTACCGCCGTCGCTGCCAGTGCTAAATTTACCGTTTGTTACCGAAATGGCGCTGAGATTGCCGATCACGCCGATCTGATCTATGGGTGAGGAAACAGCAACGATTTTCCAAGCAATCCCTCTAGCTTGAGCGTTCAGAAGGACTCGCTTAAACCATTCGAGCTGGGTTTTCCCCAGCATTGTGCGATCAGGGTTGTCTCCACGGGGACCGACATCATCTGCACCGGCCTTGGTCTTTGTGCGGATGTCTCGGTAGGATCTGTCATCTAAGTTGATGAAAATGCTGTTCGCACCCCAAATCTTGGCAAAGTACAGTTTCTGGGTGCCATCTGTGCGAGGGTCGTCGGGAGTTGCAATGAATTCCTCCCGGAGCGGCTGGTAGTTGTCGTAGGCTTGTACCAGAGTTTTAAAGCCAGGAGTTTTGTTAATAAACTGACCTGTGGTATTGACATCATTGGCCGGATCGGTGGCATCGACCCCATTCCCAGCAGGCGTTCCAGCAGGGGCACCTCCATTAATAAACTGCTTATTCCCCAGCTCGTGGTTATCTAGCAGCGTGTAGTGGCTCTGGGAAGAGAAGAAAGTTCTTAGGTCGGGAAACCCACCAGGGTTGACAGGCTGAAGCTGCTCTAGGTACTTCCGGTCATAGTCAGCTAGGGCTTGAGTTGGATTGGCAAAGGCATCTGCCACCGCTGGTGAGCCAGTGCTAGCTGTTTCGTAGATTGTATCCCCTAGCCAGACAAAGTAATCCAGCTTTAGCTTGTCGAAATCTTGAGTCGAAGCGTAAGGTCGCCACTGCCCATCTGCATCTCCACTAAAGCCAAATCGAACAGGAACGTGATCAGATGCTTTAGGGGCTGTCTTAAACGTGCCAACAGAGCTGAGAGAACCATCGGTAGCTTTGAAGCGGTAGTAGTAACGAGTATTGCTTTTCAAGCTGGTAACGGGTAACTTCAAAGTGTAGTCGCGGTTGGGGTCAGTTGTTCCCTCTAAAAACCGAAAGTTGGTGTGAAACTGCGGGTCAGGCGAGAGTTGAACTTGGAGATTCGTGGCAACTCCTTGCTGACTGCTGGAATCAGTCGTTCGAGTCCAGAGGACGATGCTATCGCTACTGGCATCACCAGCACCCACTCCCGTGTACGAGATATCTGCACGTGCGATTTGTGGGGACATCAGGGATAATCCAATCGCGCCTCCGGTGATAAAGGCGAACGGTAGATGGTCAATAAAAGATTTTCTCTGCATTGTGAGAACCACTGTAGATGTTAATAAACTTCTGATCTACTTCAAACTTGGAAATAACTGGAAGGTCCTTGCCGCGAATGGCTTGAGCCATCATCACGATCAATGATTCA
>CAXUIV010000264.1:0-6774 GCA_964250875.1 uncultured bacterium | reverse complement strand
ATAAAGGAGAGGAACTTAGTCAAGCAGACTTAGTCCGTAATTATATATTCATGAAGTTACCTCCTAAGGAGAGAGATGAAGTCTATAAAAGTGAATGGCTACCTCTTCAGGAAAAATTCAAATCGAATGTAGAAAAGAAAGAATATGCAGAAGAACTAACTAATGCATTCTGGTTTTATCTGCGTAAAGATGGCGAAGCAATCAACCAAAAAGAAGTTTACAAAACCATTAAAAAACGTTTTGATGATTTAAAAAATGACATAAAACCTGAATTGAAAAGTCTCATACAGTTTGCTAATTACTATCAGCGCCTTAATTTCTCGAAGGAAGAAACAGAGCCTAGGTTAAGGCGTTGCTTCAAGCGACTGATGAGGTTGGACTTTGCTACTTGTCATATATTTCTTCTCAACATTTATCATGACTACGAGGAGAAAATGTTATCTCTTGAAGATTTTGAGAAAATTTTGCGATATTTAGAGTCATACTTCATACGCCGTTGGCTGGCAGGAATATCTACTAGGGTTTTAGGTACTGTTTTTAACAATTTGTACACTCAGGTAAAGGCAGAAAATTCTGACGACTTGGTAAATGGATTACGCACTGTTCTGGCGGGCTTTAAGGGGAATCAAGTCTGGCCTGATAATGACGCATTTCGTCAGGGCATTATCAATCAAGCTGTGTACAGTAAAAACTGGATCGATCGAGTCAAGCTTTTACTAGAAAGTATAGAGGAATCCCTCACGAAGGAACGGGTCGATCCTCAAAATCTTACTGATGAGCATATCATGCCGCAAGGTTTAACTAAAGAATGGCGCAAAATGTTAGGAGAAAACCACAGTAGTATACACAAAAAACGGCTTCACACTTTCGGGAATCTCACACTCACAGCATATAACATCGAGTTGTCTAACAAACCCTTTGAAGAAAAACAGCTGTATTTTAGATCGAGTAATATTACTCTGAACCAATACTTCCGGAACATAGACATCTGGAATGAAGAATCAATCAGAACCCGTGCTGAGTACTTAGCTGGTATAGCGATTGATCTTTGGCCCCGGTAAGAGTAGCGATTAATACAAAAGAGGTGTACATGTCCATTTGGGTAAAGAGAGCAAGCGCCACTAAGCTTCCATAAAATAGCGAGTGCCTAGCCAGAATTGCAACTATGGTTTCGTGTTATGACAATACCGAGTCTCTGAAAATGGCTAAATCGGATTTCTCTAAATATTTAGTCAAGCTGGAAGGTTACGAGGAGTGTTTGGATCGTTGAAAAACTCCTGGCGACAGCGCTACAGGGAAATGGAATTTTGTGCAATCTCTATTTGGTAGTATGTGCAGAGTAAGCGGAAGGTTTTGATGTCGGAAGTGTGACCCCACTTGTGCCCAACAGTCATTCGACCATGTCTTGAGTGCCAAAACTTTGTTCACGCCCCAGCTAGAGAGCGATCGCGGCTTTGCTGTAGGGATGATCGCGCTACATTGCTAATATGAGGACAGGAGGCAAAACTCGAATGAAAGCGGAAGATTACCCTGTTGCAAAAGAACTCGTTATTGATATTGAAGGTCATATCCGTAAAGTCATTATAGAATTTAGCGATCATCAGCGTTTGCTAGAAGCCATTGAGGATGAAGGACTAATTCTTGCTATGACGGAAGTAAAAGATGAAATACCTCTAAACCTGAATGAAGCACTTGCAGAACTTGAAAACGTGTGAATACACAGTAGTTACCTACTTTTTTAAAAGAGCTAAAGTCCCTTAAAAGTACTCTTGCCTATAAATTAATCAAGGTACTCGTCTTTGAACAAATTTCCAACTGCCCAAATTTTGACGAAATTAGAAACTTGAAAATAATCAATGAAAATATCTCCCTAGAGGGGTTACGGGAATTAACAGAAGTTCACCTTCCCACATTCGTAAGTGCCTCGTCTAAGATGCGATCTCATTGGCCGCGCCACTGCTAGAGCTAATCTACAACTGCACAGCTAGTGCTTAAACAGTGTCATCTATCGCAAAGCTGGAGAGGGATAGGTTAGGGAAATCGAGGGGGTCGCCGGTTTCCTCAAAGGGGCAATTAGCTCCGGTAGAATAAGCATATCCAGGATTCACGATGCGTGATGTCAGCAAAAGATGCTTACCACAATGTGGTTAAGGTAGCCCTGATAAAAGATGGATGGATGATTACCCACGACCCTTTGACCCTAGAATTTGCCAATCGGCAGAAGATCCGCATCGATTTAGGGGCATCGTTGGTGGCGGCACAGAAAGGTGAGCACTTGATTGCAGTCGAGATCAAAAGCTTTTTAGCACCATCTTGGCTGTCGGAGTTTCATACGGCACTTGGACAGTTTCTGAATTATCGCGTTGGTTTACAGGTGAAAGAGCCGGAGCGAGTGCTTTACCTTGCGGTTCCTCTGGAAGTTTATGAAGATTTTTTCTTTGAGGATCTTCCTCAGTTGAGTATGCAGGCATATGAACTGAAGATAATTGTGTTCGATCCAGCCAATGAGGAGATTGTGCAATGGATAAGTTAACCCAGTATCGAGAATGGATTAAGCAAGTTTTGACATATCACGGACAATTCAAACCTTCCTATGGTGAGGTTGAAAATGAAATCTTCTTCGATTTAGAGCGCGACCACTATCAGCTTTTTGGTGCTGGTTGGGAAAATCGTCGTCGAGTATTTGGATGTTTGATTCACGTTGACATCAAGGATGAAAAAATTTGGATTCAGTACGATGGGACGGAGGAAGGGGTGGCGAATCAGTTAGTAGAAATGGGTGTGCCGAAGCAGGATATTGTCTTAGCGTATCATGCACCCTATGCGCGAAAGTATACAGAGTTTGCGGTGGGTTAAATTCGCGTCACTGCATCGATATGGTATCAAATGAGGTCGCTAACGGAACTTTTGAGCAACGAAAGTAGGAGGAGTGGCCCAACTTTTTCTTGCCCACTGTGATCGCCACTGCCTTTGCTGTAAGGATAATCACGCCATATTGCTAACATGAGGAAACTTTTTGAGTCAATCCCTAACTAATTCATGGCTAAGTCAGCTCAAACACAGATTATCATTTCGCAGTCATCCTCTGAACAAGGATATGCCTTTGAGTATCTTCTACTCAAACACTTCCAGCAAGTTCGCGGAAATACGGTAGAACATTTCTCCACCTATAAACACGGCAAAGATAAAAAGTGGTATCAGATTGATGGTTTACTGGTAAGTGATAGGCGACAGCTTCTAGAAGCCAAGTTCTACCAGAAGCCTGTTGGATGTAGAGAAATTGATCCAGAGGAAAGATTAAGAGCTGCTAAAGCTTTTGATTGTGACGAATTATTATTCATTTCTCTTAATGGGTTCAGAGATGATATTCGTGTATGGGCTGCCTCAGCCTCTCTGCCTGTAAACTTCGTTGAATGGAACGACCTCAGACAAGAGGTATTAGAAACCCTTGAGGGTACATTTACCGTATTACTCGATCAGCTTGCAATAGAAGATAGAACAGTTACGAGCATCTCGAATCCAAACAGCAGGTTATTCTTCAGTAATCAGCTCCATGGAGCAGCGATCGCTAATTTCCCTGAATTTAGTGTCTATCCTGACTCCATTGAGCTTTGGCTTCGTCGGCTGCGGAAATTATCAATCTGACAAGACCAGTTATCGAATGGACAGTTTCAGTATAAAGAAACCTTAGAAACTGTACAGCTAGTATCTAATTGTGAAAACTCCCTCAGTTTAGAGGAAGCTTGGCGCATTGAAGATTCCTTTTCAGGATATGCGGGAAGAACTTATAGTGCTGTTCGAGAAACTGCTCAAGCACTGAAGAATCTGAGCGGATCAGCAGTTATCAAAAGTGTGATGCAAGAGATTCATAACTCTTTTCAACAAGATCGAATCCCAAAAGAGCGAACTGGTGAGGCTGGTGTGAGAGATTCTCTGAGTGCTTTAGCGTTTATGGGATTAGTAAAACGTCCTTCACAAAAAGGAGAAGGTTATAGTTTTACACCATTAGGTTGGGCTTAACGTTAGAGGAAGTGAACCTGATGATGAGATTTTTATCCAGAAGCTAAACGAATGGCTACCATTCTACTATTTCCGTAAAGCTATACAAGAATATGGAGTTGCATTGACTGCAAAGAGCATCATTGACTGGTTTCAAACTCAATATGCACCATACGAGCCTTATGCAAAATGCTTATACAACAAGAATAAAGTCGATGGTTTAGTCTCTTGGTACAAACAACTTGGCTTTGGAGCTAAATGAAATTGTTGCATTAAAATGCACTCCTAAGGTTTGGGATGCTTGGTAAGCGTAGGGTGAAGTAAAACTCAGTAATTCGTGAAGATAGCTACGCTAGCTCTCCATCTGAATGTGTGGGGTTTGGCGAGGGCGATCGCCAAACTGAGTCTCAAAGTACTGCTGATAGGCTTGGGTTCCCAGCAGCATCGGATGCACCACCGATGAATCAAGGGAATGAGCGCGATCGCCCCTTGGACTCATCATCTAGGTTTACGTCATCTAGATCCATATCCGTTACTACCACTTCATAGGGCATTGTGTTAAACCCTAGCCGTCCTAATTCCTGAATCGCTTGGCTGACATCTTCCTGACTCAGGGATGAGCGTTTGACGAGATCCTCAAAAAGTGTGTAGGCTCCCTGGTATTGTTCAGGCGTATAGTCAATCCAACAGTTCTCAAATGCCATTGCATCATGGAACACCATCAGAACCTCAATGAGTGGTTCATCGGGGGCTTGGTCTAAGAGATTCTGCATAGTTCGGAGTAGAGCACCCGCATAGATAACAGAAGGAAGCCCGTCATGGAGCCATTGCATGCGGCGGAGATCAGACAGAAGTTCTTCGGCATGTCCCCACAGAATTTGCTGTGCTGTTGCTTCAGACTTCAGCTTCTGCTGTAAGGCTTTGATGTATGCCAGCACTTCCTCCTGACTCTTAAAAGGCAGTTCACGCAGGTTGTCCAGGACGGTTTGTTCGATGTTCATGGCAGTAGCTCAGTTGTGCGATCCTGCACTCTGATCTTAATCTCAGCCTGTCATAGTTTCGGCCCAAACATTATGCTTTTTGTGGCAATGTCTGAGCATGGTAAAGAGAGCGATCACCACTACCATTAAAAGCTAATTATGAGGACAGGAGGCAAAACTCGAACGAAAGCGGAAGATTATCCTTTTCCAAAAGAACTCATTATTGATACTGAAGGTCACATCCGTGAAGTCATTATAGACTTTAGCGATTATCAGCTTCTGCTAGAAGCTATTGAGGATGAAGAACTAATCCTTGCTATGACGGAAGTAAAAGATGAAATACCTCTAAACCTGAATGAAGCACTTGCAGAACTTGAAAGCGTGTGAAGACCAAGCCCAACTCGATTTCATCCAGGGTAGACTCACTGCTAAAGATCCAACCGCTCGTGCTGGAGCAAGACCTTTTGTTAAGGAGCAACTGCCTGTCGATTCCATGACCCATTCCTACTTCTGGGCACCCTTTATTCTGGTTGGCAACAATCTCTAATTAGGCTTGCTGCCTCAACCAGTGGGTCAAGTCATCAGGGTGAGCAAAATCCAGCAGCGCCTCACCCAGGGCTTCGAGTTGGGCAAGGGGCAACGATCGCACCTGGGCTTGTAAGTCTGGAGCTATGTCTCCGAGGCGTCGCGTCAACTGCCGCAAAATCAGAGCAGACGCTTCTTCTTGCCTGCCTTCCTTCCTGCCTTCTTGCCTACCTTCTTGCCTACCTTCTTGCCTGCCACGTTCTTCGCCACGTCGAAGGATTTCGTTGTACCAAGGAGATTCTTCCAGGATGATCATGTCCCACCTCATAATTTGCTGAACGAGGGCACTGTCTAAAACAAACGTAGCAAAAAATGCTAGCAGCGGTTCAAAGTCGGTTAAGACGGTATCGCCCCGCAGTGTTTGAACCGCCCGTTGAATCACGCTTTCAGTGCCACCACCTTGCATAATCGGCACAAAGGGTAACAACGCCCCTAGCCCAGATTGAAAGGCGATTTGGGCATCCACTTCCCAGAGATTAATCACCTGATAGTCCTGAACCGCACGCAGTCCCATAAACTGGGATTGATAGTTGAAAGCAATGGTCACAGTCCGCGCTGGCGGTAGGAAGTTAATCAGGACAGGGTAAACAGGAAGTTTATAGCGCTCCTCAGCGAGGGCGGCGTAAGCTCTCATCCGGCGGGGCATGGATGGGGTGTAACGTAATTGTAGTTCGTTCAGAATCAGAAATTGCCCATCCTGGGGCGAAGTGGCTTGAATCAGGACATCGCTTTCGCGGCTAATCCACTGAAATTCGGCAGAGAGAATATCTTGGGTCGTAATGTCAGAGCGTTGAAGAATCCATTGTGCCCAGGCATCAGGAGAAAGACCAATCAAACGTTTGCTGCCGATGTCAGCTTTTTTGGGCATGAGAACAGTACTTTTGTACTGTCTTAGTTTAGCAGGGTGGGGCGTTTAGAGAAAGAAATTGACAGCGCGTAGGGGTGTTGCTTTGCGATCGCCTGGAGTCGTTCACCTACTGCACGATCGCTCACAGCAATTGCCCGCTAATCCTCGTATTCCTCAACAGCTGCTTTTAGGAATCGCCCAACATCTTCTCACCTATGACCTCAGCCACCGCGATCGCCATTTCTATTAAAATTGCGGTTCATCTGTCAACGTCTCAATCAACAAACCCACCTGCTGCTGTCGCTCTTGCAGAAAAGATTCCCACAGACGCAGATGCTCAACAGCTGCCGCCACCCGATCAAC
>CAXUIV010000263.1:0-6774 GCA_964250875.1 uncultured bacterium | reverse complement strand
ATCTATCATTTTTTTCAAAATCCCCCTCCAACCTATTTAAGTCAGGAACTAGCAGTATGTTACGTCCTGTCGATGTTGCTACAAGGAGAATCTTATGGCACAGAGCTGATTCAGCGACTGGAGAGTGATTCATCTTACCGGCTCTCTGATACCGTTCTCTACAGTGCGCTCAAATTTCTGGAAGACGAACAGGCGATCGCTGGCTACTGGAAAAAAGTCGAAGGGCGAGGACGCCCCCGCCGGATGTACCGTATTGCACCAGAGTGGCAAGACCAGTCTCGGGAGTTAGCCCGTCTTTGGCAGGAGTACAAGGATCCCGATACCAGGTAATGCACTCGGTTTGACAGGGGGCTTCTACAATTGAGAAATCATACCTTGTGACAACCTGCTGTGAATACTGCTATTGACCCGTCTATCTTGGTGCTGACCTCATTGTTAGCAGTCGGACTTTTTTTCTTTATCCGAGCGTCTGTTAAAGATCGAACGCAAGAAGTCAAACTCGTATCTGAGCAGGCTGAAGCAGCTCTCATGCCGCAACTGCATCAATATTTCGCCCGTCGTTCTTACCGAGTAGCAACGGTAGATCCGGAGCAAAAGCAGGTTACGTTTGAAGGGTTTGTCCGGCCAAGCGTTTTTCTAGCCATTTTTCTAACGCTGCTGGCTGCCGTCGGTATTCTTTGTCTAGCACTGGTTATATCTCTACTCTCTCCCGGTCTAAGTCCAGTTTTTCTGGGGCTAGTGCTGCTTTCACCAGGGGTAGGTGTGTTTTACTGGAAAAAGGCAGGACGTAGCGAGCGAGTCTTGCTCAAGATGGGGGCACAGAACTCACAGTCGTCCAGCCAAATTACTGTCGTTGCTCATCGGGATGAAGTTCTAGAGTTGAGACGAGCGCTAAAGTTACAGCTAGCCGAGTAACGGCAACTCGCTACTCAACCAACGCTCCACCGCAGCTAGAACCACATCCAGCAGTACAGCCGTAGCAATAGGGCGCGGTCTGGATCTCATCAATCAAGTCCAGACTCCCGGATGCCAACAGTTTGGCAACTGTCAAGATCTCACCACTGCGGGTTCTAGCAGGTAAATTTTCCATCTGATTGAAGTCGCAGTCATAGACATTGCCCAGGTAGTCTATCGACAGTTCATCCCGACACATGACGTGTTCAACAGTGCTGGAGTTAAAGTTTTCTTCTAAAAAGTGGAGATAGGGTTTGTACAGTTTCTTGCGTTCCAAATGAAACTTTGTTCGCCCGACTGGTAGGTTTGTGATTGTAAACAGATTATTAAAGTAGATGTCAAAATGTTCTTTTAAAAACTTTTTATAATCCTGTTCTAGTTTGGTTTGCTCTGGGGGTAGGGAAAACTTCTCGCCTGTTGGTAGTTGGGGATTGAACACCAAGTCTACGATTAAATCAGGGTTTCTACCGTAGCCTAGACGGTTGAGCGATCGCAGCGCTGCAATTGAGGCATCGAATACACCCAAGCCTCGCATCTTATCAACGTTGTCTGCCATGTAGCAGGGCAGAGATGCCACAATTCTTAGCCTATGTTGAGCGCAATATTCGGGTAAATCGTCAAAACCTGCCTCAAAATAAATGGTCAAGTTAGAGCGCACAATCACTTCTTTACCGTGAGCGCGTGCTGCCTCTACCAATGGTTTAAAGCCATAATTCATCTCCGGAGCGCCGCCAGTCAGATCGACAATCTTAATTTCCGGAAACTGATGAATGACCTGAGTTAATTGTTCGCAAATTTCCGGAGAAAGTTCTTCACTGCGTTTTGGTCCAGCCTCAACATGGCAATGGCTACAGGCTAGATTACAGCGCTTACCTAAATTAATTTGTAAAACCTTAATCCTGCTTTTTGTTAAAGGTGAATTCAGTTTCTTTCTAAAAGGTGTGATTTCTGATACTGCTGTTTGAATCATTATTTTTTCCCTGCAATTACATCTTTACTTTTATTGTGACGCCATTTGTATGTTCTAACTATAGCAATCATATTTGAGTTGTAGACGTGAGTTCTTCTATTTAGAAACGTGCATGTAACGCCTCTACAAGTTATTCGCAGATGATTTAGGATGACTGTAGACGTCACTGTGAATTACCGCTAGGATCAAGAAACGCTAGCTATCCCGGAAGAAACAAGGAGAAGTAGGATGCAAGCATATACATTTAAAGGGACAGTTGACGACTCCGGTCACTTGACCATTACGGAACCTATTCAAATACCTCCTGGAGAGGTAGAAGTGATTGTCTTGCGGTCAGTTGCAGCAGAAGAGAGTAGCTCGACCTCCACACTCCAATCACAACCAGAGATACCTAAGAGGAAGTTTCCATCTAAGGTCAAAGCATTTCAAAATTTATTTGAAGATGCCCCAGCCCTCCCGTCAGACTTTGATCCAGAGGAAGCTAAGTGGGAATATTTGAAAGAAAAGCATAACCTGTGAAGGCCAAGTGTTGTGCATGAAATTACAGCCACCACCGTTCACGCCAACGTTACCTGTAACAGCCGCCAGGAACGCTAGTGTCCGGTAAGTATCAAAAGCATTGAGTTGATGCGAGATGCCAGCATTGCAGAAAATTGCTGCCGGTTTAGCTGTGGCGTAATCTTCGGCAATTTGCCTAAATTAGCTCCGCTAACTGCTACTGCCCCAATGGCAGTGCCTTGCAAAAATCTGCGACGGGAGACACCCTGACGCGATTGCTTCTTTTTATCGTTTTTCATCTTCTAACAACAGCCGCCGCCGACATAGTGCCAAGTTGAATGGGTGATTAACACCTCTTCTGGAAGTGCTGCCAGAGCTAGGGCAGTCTTGTCACACACTGCTGCTGGCAATCCTCTTTGGAGGACATGCCCCGCACAGTCATCAAAGCTCGGTTCCGTACCAGCATAGATCGCAGTTTTACCCGTGAAAATGCAGGGACCATCTGCTGGAATTGGGAGTTTGAAGGAGACTGAATCGAGACTTTCTAGCAGCAAATGTGCTTCCAAGCTGTAGCTGTGGCGATCCAGCAGTCGGTAAGGGCGACGAGCGCGGATTTCTACCTGACCGAAGCCCGCTCCAACAATTCGCTCGATATACTGCTCGTAGGTGAGAGCGCCAGATAGACACATTGCCCGTAACTGCTCATCCTGTTGAAGATGGACTGGGATGGGACGAGTGGCAATGGGATCGCTCATCTGCAAGCGTCCGCCTGGTTTTAAGACTCGAAAGGCTTCCTGTAGCGCTTTGGAAAGGTCGGCTGGTTCGAAGATATTGAATAGACAATTTTGTGCTATCACATCAACCGAGGCATCGGCAACGGGTAGAGCAAAAGCATCCCCTTCCCGAATTTCGACAAAACTAGGGTCAAACCAAGAGTTCTTTTGCGCCGCAGCCTGCAAGTTACGCGCTGCTGCCTCACGCATGGCTGCGACCGGATCGACGGCAATCACAGCGCCAGGGCGACGAGAAAAATAGGCAAACTGCAATGCTTCCAAGCCACCACCTACACCCACATATAGAACAGTAGGCTCGTTTGCGAGTTCGGCTGAGTGGACAGTCGTTCCACAGCCATAGTTCATCTGCTGCATCTGGCAGGGAATTTCCAGTCCTGGCAGCTGTAGGGGACTGCTTTGGACACAACAAAGACCAACCTGCGGCGTTTCTGCCACTTCGCTGTAGAATTGCACCGCTGTTTCGAGATAGCCCATGGGAATAGTTTTGAGTTGTGAGTTCGGAGTTCGGAGTTCGGAGTTCAGAATAACTTGGCACTCCGCACTTCAGACGACCCACCGGGTCGCCTCTACAACTCCGCACCCCGCACTCCTCACTTCCCTAACTACTAACGTTAGCAGTAACCAGCACCTCACCTCTCAGCATTCGTGCTGCTGCATCTAGGAGGGCTTCTTCTAAGTAGGGCTTGGTGAAGTAGCCGCTAGCACCTAGCTGGATTGCCATTTGGCGGTGGCGATCGGCACCCCGTGATGTCAACATGGCGATTGGTAGATGTTGGAGGCTGGGGTCTTTTTGAATGCGGGAGAGTAGCTCTAGCCCGTCGCAGCGCGGCATTTCGATGTCACAAAAGACGATGTCGCAGGGTAAGCCTGAGCGGAGTTTGTCCCAGGCTTCTTGACCATCGCGGGCCTGTTCTACGCGGTAGCCTGCTTTGTTGAAAGTGAGTGAGAGGAGTTCGCGCACTGTGATTGAGTCATCCACGATCAGCACTGTCGGTTCAGCTTTGACGGCAGGGGGTGTCTCTGGCGGGACAGAATCGTTATGTCCCCACATGTAGCCGCCAACGTCTGACCGCAGCCCTCCGTGGAACAGGTCAATCAGCTCTAGGACGTCAGCGATCGGCATGATCCGACCATCCCCTAGCACGGTGGCACCGGCAACTCCTATCGGTTTGGGAGCTGGGTCTTCAAACTGCTTGATGACGATTTCTTGCTCTCCTAACACCTGGTCTACCTGGAGGGCAATGAAGTTACCGGCACTGCGTAATACGACGATTGATATTGTGTCGTCTTCGCGGTTGCCGCCGTAGACGTTACCCCGACTGAGCTGGCGATTGTACACCAGCAGCTCTTTGAGGGGTTTAAATGGGACTAAGGATTCACGCCAGGAGATGCAGGATTGTCCTTGGTCGTTGACCTGAATGTCGTTTGATGGTATGTCGATGGCGTCTTCTACTCCGTCCATGGGGAAGGCGATGCGGGCGCGATCGCTCAAACAGCAGAGGGCTTTACAAATACTGAGGGTAAGGGGTAGACGAATGGTAAAGGTTGTGCCTTTGCCGGGAGCGGAGTCGGTGTTGATGACTCCCCGCATTTCACTCAAGCTGGTGCGCACGACATCCATGCCGATGCCGCGACCACAGAAGTCGTCGGCTCGATCTTTGGTTGTGAAGCCGGGGCGGAAGAGGATGTCATATACCTCTAGGCGGGACATTGCTTTGGCTTCGGAGGGGGTCATTAATCCTTTTTGAATTGCTTTCGCTTTCACCTGGTCTGGAATGATTCCAGCGCCATCGTCGGCAACGGAGATTACGGTTTGGTTGCCTTGGTGGAAGGCTCTGATGGTGATTAGACCTACGGGAGATTTGCCTTTGGCAATACGTTCTTGCGGTAGCTCGATGCCGTGGGTGATGGCGTTGTTTACCAGATGCGTCATTGGGTCATAGAGTTGCTCTAGGATGACTTTGTCGATCAGGGTGTCCCGGCCTTCGTCGATGACTTTGAGCGCTGCTTGCTTGCCACACCGGATGGCGATGTCGCGCACGGCACGGGGCAGGCGGTCGGCGATTTGCGCGAATGGCACCATGCGTGTCCGCGTCAGTCCTTCTTGCAGCTGGCTTGTTACCTGCCGGAACTGACGGGCGACTTGCTCGGTTTCATCGGTGACGAACCCGATGTCTGCTGCTGATTCTCGCACCCGCACAATTAGCTCAATCATTTCCTGGGACAAAGAATGGAAGGGGGTAAAGCGGTCCAATTCCAGCTCACCTAGGCCGAGTCTTGTGCCTGTACGGTCGTCTGGTGACTCCTGTGGGTTGAATTGATTGCTTTGGCGGCTGGCTAGTAATGAGGCCTCGAGTAGCGATCGCTCATAGAGTTCTTGCATTCTAGAACCTGCATCACTGAGCTGATGGATTTGATGCAGCAGGTTGTCTAGGAACTGCCGCATCCGTTCTTGGTCCTGCTCTAGGCTGTTGCGGTTGACGACGAGTTCTCCGACTAGGTTACTGAGGTTGTCGAGGTATTTGACTGGCACTCGCATTGTTTGCTCGAAGGCGGTACGGCGGCGGCGATTGTTACCGGCACTTTGAGCTTGGTTTGATTTGGATGTTTTGTCCGTGTCTAGGAGCTTCTCTAGCTCGGCGAACTCGTCATCAATGGACATGGCGGCGTTTGTTGCCGTTGGGAGTTCTTCGGCCAGAATTGTCTCTAATTCGGTAAAGTCGTCAATCTCTGCATCTGTTGTTGATATGTCCAGGTGGAAGTCAATGTCGTCATCGATGCCCATTACTGTGTTCAATTGCGCTTGCAGGGCAGCGGTTTCTGCTGGTAGTTCATCGACTGCCCAATCTGTGGATAGCTCGTTGAGGCTGCTCCAGTCACTTGATGTGTCTACTGCTGCTGAGTGGGGTGCTGAGATTTGCTCGTTGTCTAAGTTTGATACTAATGTTTCAAGGTCGAGCAAAGGAGGTGCTTTTTGGCTTTGTTGTTCTATGTCTACGGCATCAGGGAGTGTTGTGTCTACGAATAGGGCTGCTAAGGTTTCGTCTGCGCGACTAGCTGGCTGTTGGTGAGAATTTTCAGCGGATGGCTGAGCGTGTGCTTCAGTTAATGGTGTCTGAGCTGCTGGTTCTGTGTCTTCAAACAGATCTAGATTTTCGTCAGGTCCATCTAGGTTGAAGAAGTCGGTTTCTAGGGTTGCTCTGGTGGGTGTGGGTGTAGGCGGTGGGGCACTCGCCTGTTTGCGTCTGTCGGTGGCGGGAACGGGGAGTTCCTCACGCTTACTAGGGGCTGGGGATGTGGCAAACCATTCTTCTAGTGCGGCGGCTAATTCCTGCTCGACTGAGTCAACGTCGGGTTGTGCCTCGTCCCAAAAGGTCATCAGGTCAGTGTTTTGACTGGATGTGGAGATGTTCGGCTTTTGAACGGAGCTTGCTGGAGTTTTTTCTACGGTTTTTTCTACGGTGTTATCTACGGTGTCAAAGGCGTCAAATAGGTCTTCGAGGTCGGATGCTTCTATTAAGGGCAGGGGGGCTGTTTCTACAAATAGGTCATCAAGGG
>CAXUIV010000262.1:0-6777 GCA_964250875.1 uncultured bacterium | reverse complement strand
TAGCGAAGACACTGTTGGCGAATTCAATTGGAGTGTCTCAAAAAGGGTTAGGATTAGCATTTAATCCTGCTTGAGGAATAAAAAAGAGCTACCATGTCGATGCGTCCCCAAAATATTCCTGACATACCAAAAGAAACTGTGGAGGTGGCTCGCGCTGCTTTTCCTAAAGGGAATATTTACTTACAGATACGTGACACCTTGGGAAGTATCTTCTGTGATGAAGCATTTGTGGAGCTGTTTTCCCAACGAGGACAGCCAGCATTTGCACCTTGGCGACTAGCGCTAATCTGTGTGATGCAATTTGCCGAAAATTTATCAGATCGACAAGCGGCAGACGCAGCGCGTGGCCGGATTGATTGGAAATATGCTTTAAGCCTGCCCTTAACCGACCCTGGCTTTGACTTTTCAGTCTTATCTGAGTTTCGTGCTCGTTTGGTGCGTGGAGGTATGGAACAAACGCTGCTAGATATACTTTTGAGCCGGTTACGAGAAGAAGGATTGCTAAAAACATATCGAAGACAGCGTACTGACTCAACTCATGTTTTAGCAGCAATCCGCAACCTCAATCGACTGGAAACATTAGGAGAAGGGATGCGCTCTGCCCTGGATAGTTTGGCAGTAGCTGCACCTGAATGGTTAGCTAATCATATTCAACCAGATTGGTTTGACCGTTATGGGCGTCGTGTAGAAAACTATCGTTTACCAAAGTTAGACTCTGAGCGAGAAGCGCTAGGTGGTAAGATTGGTGCTGATGGGTTGGCGCTGTTAAACGCAATTTACGACTCGACTGCACCAGAGTGGCTACGTCAACTATCTGCCGTTGAAACACTGCGTCAAATCTGGCTACAGCAGTTTTATGTTCCAGAACCGGATGGTTCTGTGAAATGGCGTCCCGTTAAAGATCTACCACCATCTACAATTGCGATTCACTCACCTCATGATGTCGAAGCGCATTATAGTTCCAAGCGTAGCGTCGATTGGGTTGGTTACAAAGTACATATGACTGAGATTTGCGATTTGGATAGCCCTCGTTTTATAACGAACGTTCACACAACGCTATCCACCATCACTGATGAACAAGCAGTCGAACCGATCCATGAAGCACTTGAAGAAAAAGACTTGTTGCCAAAAGAACATCTCGTGGATTGTGGGTATCCCACGGCTGAAAATTTGGTAAATAGCAAAACTAAGTATGATATCGAAATTGTTGGTCCAGTGCGGTCAGATCCCAGTTGGCAAACAAAGGCTCAGCTTGGATTTGATAGCTCTAACTTCCAGATAGACTGGCACAACAAGAAAGTTACCTGTCCACAGGGACACCAAAGTACTAAATGGTTACCGGGACAAGACGTTAGTGGGAAGTCTGTTATTCGTGTGCGGTTTTTAGGCTCTACATGCAGAGCTTGTCCGGTACGCTCATTGTGCACTAAATCAAAAACCGAACCACGAGAGTTAACCGTTCTCCCACAAGCACAACAAATAGCACTCCAATCTCGACGACAAGTTCAACAAACGACTGGGTGGAATGCTACTTACAGCCAACGTGCAGGCATTGAATCAACGCATTCGCAAGGTATTCGTCGCTCTGCACTGCGGCAGTCTCGCTACATCGGTCTAGATAAAACTCACCTTCAACATATTCTCATTGCTGCGGCGTTGAACTTAGTAAGGTTAGGTGCTTGGCTGAGCGAAATACCCTTTGCCAAAACTCGATTCTCTCGCTTCAAACAACTACAACAAGAGCCTACTTAACCTTTTAGAAGCATTTCTTTCCAGGGAATACACAGTTGATCGTTTCCAACGGCTACAGTTACAGTGCAATATACGGCTATCGCTGCCCTGAAACGAGATGTCCAGCAGAAGTTTTGTACTCAAGAACGAAGACTACCGTTTGGTTCTCCAAGACTAACTGATAGAACCTGGAAAGCTTTGGGCATTGCCGCTGAATGCGCGTGACCTCTTCTCTAGCTATTTAGAATATATAGTTAGAGATCATGCCTTACCAAGTATTACACGGAGGTCAGAGGACCCTGCTCCAGGTAATACACGAAGATACTCGGCTAATTAGCCGAGTATTACACGGTAGGCAGAGCATCATAGACCTTGAAATCTCTGCTTTTTACCATGTTAATGACCAAATTTTGAAGCATAAAGTGGTCGGGTAAAAACGTAATTTCAAGGCTTGCAGTAATCGGCGTGCATAACGGCGTGCATCATAACTTGACCGCCAGTTCAATTTTTGAACCATAAGCTGAGCAAGAGTTTTTTGTGTTTAAAAAGGTGAAAAATAGCAGAAAATTCCCCTCTCTCACCCATGAATTTTGGACTTAGTGTCAAAGACCTGGCTCAAAACGGCCAAGATTTGGTTCAACAGATAATTTTTGGAGTGAGAAGTGAGTCGGTATTGAGTGGAGTAGAGAATTTCATAAACACATTCATCTTGTGGCATCGAACCGAATGAAAGGTGGCTGCACTTCTTTTGAGGTCAACAGGTCGTAGCAGCGGGGCCTTCGGTAGGCGTTGCCCCAACTCTCCCGCTCCCGATAGGCACGGATACTGTCGAGGTCGAATTCGGCCATGTAAATGCCCTCCCTCTCTCCCGCTTCGATGATAAGTGGATTGCATGGCTCTCCATCTGGTTCTGAATAGGACACTGCATCGAAGGCAATTGAGTGACCATTGTATTGTGGTGCGGCATAGTTGGTCATAGCCACACCAACCATGTTCTCAAAAGCTCGTGTACGGAATTGTCCAATCCGTCCAGCATCAAGGGTGCAAGCGTTTGGCGTTAAAATCAGCTCTGCTCCCTGCAACATCAAGATGCGTGCGCTTTCGGGAAACTCCCGGTCATAGCAGATCATAAAGCCGAGCTTGACCGACCCTTGTGCTGTGTTCAGCGTGCAGACGGGAAAGTCTTCACCGGGAGTAAGTTCCGCCTCAGCACTGAATTCACAGGTGTGAACCTTGGCGTAGGTCAGCACGATCTGACCCTGCCGGTCGATTAAAGACACTGAATTACGTGGGGCACCATCCCATTTTTCCAGGTAGGTCAGTGCGATCGCCATATTCAATTCTCTTGCCAGTGTGCAAAAGTGAGTTACGAAAGCATCCTCCTGACTAACAGCCTGCGCCAGCCCAGCATCGCGTTTTCCTGGCACTGCCGGGTCTCCAAAGGGATAGCCGTTATTCCACATCTCCGGAAACAGAGCAATATCGGCTCCCATCATACAGGCGTGACGGCAAAAAGCCTCGCCTTTGACTTGGTTCGCGGCTTGGTTATTGCCGCACGCTGTCATCTGCAGCAGGGCAACTTTGAGCAAACGCATAAAACCTACTACCCATTGGTATACTCGACCTAACTCTCAATTATGGCGCACACATTGGTCTAACGCTTACCCACACGGCTTGCCCTGCCACCAACGAATGAGTGACCACACCCGTCCATAATGTGACGAGCGTTGCTTAGTTAACGAGCAAGGCAATCGCCTTATGAGTGGCGTTACTGACTCAGTTTAGACTTAAATGGTTTTCAACTAAATTTCCGTATTTGAAGCAGATTTTGACCTACTGACTTTTGCAGCATATCCTGGCCTAAAATTCCATTTTATGCTGCAAGTCACAAAATCTTACGTAAGCGAATTTTGATTGACCTTAACCTAGACAAGCAAGTTCCTGCATACAAAGCTGCTCAAAAAGCTCTACGTCGCTTCCTTGCCGAACTGACCAGACTCCCATAGGTGTTTCCTGAATTCGCCAACAGTGTCTTCGCTACTTTTACCCCTAATAGGGATTTTGGATTTTGCTAGAAGCTATTTAGTCAGACGCTGGCGTAGACGTGAGACAAAAATATCGACTTCTGGTAAGTTGAGGCGGGTTGCAATTAGGGCAAACATACTGAGGCCAATCAGTCCAGACAAGGAGAGCTGCACGAGTTGAACTAATAACGCTCTAGTACCCCAAATCTGCTGACAGCCCCAGAAAGTACTCCAGCTTGCTACACCAGCCACAAAGCTGCCAATGGCCAAACCCATAAGAGGCCAAGCCCACTCCCGCCAGGGCAGACCATTGAGCTTGCGGTCCAGCAACCACACTAGCATCACCATTGAGATGATATTTACCCCTACCGTCGCTAGAACCAACCCTGGTGTGGAGAAAGGTTTAACTAAAACATAATCTAGGACTGCGTTGAGGAAGATATTTGCCACGCTGATACGAAAGGGTGTAGTGCCATCTCCTAGGGCGTAAAATACCCGCACCAGAACGTCACGTCCCAAGTAGGCGAACATGCCGACACCGTAAGCCATTAGAGTCGGAGTGACTAATTGTGACGCCGCTTGGTCGAAGGCGTAGCGCTGATAGATGATGCGAACGATAGGAGAGGCTAACGCCACCATCAAGGCACCCAGCGGCATCATGGTGAGCGCTGTAAAGATTAATCCCTGACGAATCCGGACCTTGAGTTCAACCCAATTGATCGGGTCGGCTAGTCGGGAAAGCATCGGTAACAGAGGCAGCAAAATGACATTAGAAACAATGCCCAGAGGTGTCTGTACTAACAAACCGGCATAACTGAAGGTGGCAGCAGCGCCGGGAATGTAGGAAGCAAAAAACAGGTCAGTGTAGACATTGATCGACATCATGCCCGAAGAAAAAGTCGCCGGTCCCATAATATTGAGGACTTCTCGCACTCCGGCAGAGCGGAAATCAAACCGCAGGCGGATCGTACCTAATCCGGCCCGCCATTGAGCAGCTAGCTGCACCAACCACTGTAAAACGGCTCCTGCTAAGGTTCCCCAAGCTAAGAAGACTCCACCCAGCATCGCGTATTGGGGCTTGGTCATCTGGCCACCCAGTTGCAGTACCAAGATACCCAGTCCCCCAAGCACCGTAACACTGGAAAATAAGGGGCTGAGGGATAGCAGCCAGTATTGACTGGCTGAGTTAAGGGTGCCAAAGCCAATACCGATCAGTCCAGCCAAGAGGGCCATTGGAGCCATGATCTGGAGTTGGCGAACAGCAATTACCCGCGTGTGGACTAAGCTTTGTAACTGATGCGGACTAATTCCATGAATTTTTGCTTCTGCGGGCGTCATGCTTAGCCCTGGAGCAACCAAGCTCGTGAGCGGATCGGCAAAGATAATCAGCGCGAGCGTCACCAGCAACAGCAGCCCACCGACCAGCGTGGTGATAGTTTCTACTAAGGGCGCAACTTCTTCCTGCTTGCGCTTAGCAATGACGCTAACAATGGCACTATGGAATGGTCCATTGATACCGCCCAATAGCACAAACAAAAAGCCAGGAATGACGTAGGCGTAGTTGTAGGCATTAGCGGCATCACCCACACCAAAGGCAGCTGCGATCGCTTGAGTGCGTACTAATCCAAATACCTTACTGATTAAAGTTGCAAAAGCAACAATCCCAGCAATACTAGCAAGAGTTCGAGAGGGCTTGCGTTGTTTCGACACGAATGATTAACTAGCGTAACTGCCTCATAACATTTAAACCTGAATTCAACAATTTCCATCGACACATCCTCTTTGCGCCTTCCTTTGCGCCTAACGGCTAGCGCCTTCGCTTCGCTGATGCGCCTCTGCGAGAGCAAAATTATCTATCACATCAAATTCAGCGGATCTACGTCAATAGTGAGGCTAACAGCAGAAGGGCAAAGTGATCGCACCCGCTCCCAATCCGGTGATGACACGACTTCGATGGGAAACTTGACCAAAATTTGCCAGCGGTAGCGGTTGGACACCCGTGGAATACTAGCCGGTGCCGGTCCTAATATCTCATATGCCGGTCTTGTGGTACCGACATTCTGCCCGTCTGCTACCAACAAGCCTGCTACCCGCTGAGCAACATTTTGTACCAACTCCGCATCAGTGCTACTCAACCGTAACAGAATTAGCCGTCCGTAAGGAGGATAGTTCAACGCTGCTCGTTGCTCCAGCTCCGCTGTAATAAAAGACTCATAATCGTGCTGCTGAACCGCCTGAATCACCGGATGCTCAGGAGTGTAAGTTTGCACGATTACCCTACCTGGATCATCGCCACGACCAGCCCGTCCAGCCACCTGAGTCAGGGTCTGGAATGCTCTCTCGGATGCCCGGTAATCTGCCAGATGTAGTAATCCATCAGCTGCAACAACGCCTACAAGCGTCACCTGGGGTAGGTCCAGCCCCTTGGTCAGCATTTGAGTTCCTACCAACAGATCTGCCTCGTGATTAGCGAACTGTGTCAGCAACGTTCGGTGCGATCCTTTCGTGCGGGTTGTATCGCTGTCAAACCGGATAAAGCGCAGTTGAGGAAACTGCCGCGCCAATTCCTGTGCCACTCGTTGGGTGCCACTGCCAAAAAACTTCAGGTAGGGGGAACTGCACTCCGGGCACTGTCGCGGGTATGAGCGGACAAAGTTACAGTAATGACACCGCAGCACCTCCGCTGCTTCCTCATGAGTATGATGATATGACAAAGAAACGTCGCAGTTGGGGCACTCAGCCACATACCCACAACTGCGGCAAGAGACAAACGTACTGTGTCCCCGCCGATGAATGAATAGAATTCCCTGCTTGCTCTCATTCTGCAACCGCTCCAATTCATTTTGGAGTGAGCGGCCAAAGATAGAGCGATTGCCTTGCTGAAACTCTCGCCGCATGTCCACAACTTCAACCGGCGGCATTGGCCGGGAGTGGACTCGCTCTGGCAGAGAAAGGTAATAAGTGAGGGAGTTTTGAGTTTTGAGTTTTGCCGTGCCCCCTTGTGGGGAGTTTTGAGTTGAAG
>CAXUIV010000261.1:5712-6782 GCA_964250875.1 uncultured bacterium | reverse complement strand
AGCGATCGCTCTGCATCAGCTGCACTGGAAAGACAAAGCGATCGCCCTCCAGTGTTAACTGCCCCATCTGGTCACCATACCGCCGCTGTAGTTCTGTCAAAAATTGTTCGTCATCCAGCGCGGCTAGAGCTTTTGCTTCCTCATGAGGCGCTGTCCAGACGATCCGACAGCGGTTATTTGGTAGGGGTAGAATCCCAAACGGACCGCTGGACCAAAACCGTTCGTAAGCAATGTTGTTGTGAGGTTTTTCTGGTTTGACTGTAGTCGCTATGCAGGATTGCCAGTACTTCCATCCACGGGTACGAATGCCAGCCCCAGCCCGGATACGCGAATTGGCTCCATCTGCCCCTACTATGAGTTTGGTACAAATTGTTCGACTTTCACCACCAACCGCTACCTCTAGCTTGACCCCAGCCGTGTTGGATTGAGTGCCTATTACCTCTGCGGGACATAGCCACGACACGTTGCCACACCCCTGCAAGAACTCCTGTAACGATGCCAGCAGCGCTCGATGTTCTGCCACATAACCTAGAGCATCCGTGCCTAGATCCTTTGGCTGGAATTGCACCACTCCAGGATAATTAGCATCCGAAAGCCGGATTTGGCTGTAAGCGGCAATCTGAGGCAGTATCTTGTCCCAGATCCCAATTCCCTGAAAGATGCGACTTGATAATACAGATACGCTGTAGGCTTGCTTCTTAGCAACGGCTACCGACTGAGGCTTCGCCTCGATTACCACCAGCTTTAATCCAGTACCTTTTAAAGCACAGGCCAGTGTTAATCCGACGATACCACCACCTACGATCGCCACATCATAGTCATGTCGTGTCAGTGTTTGAGGGCAGGAGGGGGTTTGGTGCAGCTGTTCCAGTGCCATTTCTAACTTAAACAGATAAAACTCTTTACATATCTTCATTTTGGCATGAACAGCTACGTTAAATCATCCCACCGCTGCACTGTGTGGGATGATGCGAGCATTGGTTGTTGATTGTTAGTAGTCTGTACTACTAACAACCAACAACTAACAACTTATATTCTTCTCTATCTCCTTTGGCAGACTTTAGCTGATG
>CAXUIV010000261.1:0-5702 GCA_964250875.1 uncultured bacterium | reverse complement strand
CTACGTTAAATCATCCCACACATGTGCAGCGGTGGGATGATGCGAGCGTTGGTTGTTGGTTGTTAGTTGTCTGTACTACTAACAACTAACAACTTATATTCTTCTCTATCTCCTTTGGCAGACTTTAGCTGATGGATGGGCCTTGCAGTATTTAGCATGCCGATTCTTCTTCTTCATGGCTTTATGAGATGCCTCGGCCTGGTAGTGTCTGGTGGCAGGAGTTGCTTGTGCTGCAATCTCGGAGGTAGCCACAGGAGTAGCAATAACCAGAGCCAGTAATAAAGCCTTCGCAAACTTGTTCATGAGAAAATCCTGATCAAAAAATCTGACAACCAAAACTATCTCAGAAGACCATGACAACCTTGTGTCAGTTAGGTGTCGTTTTTATGTAGGTTGTCACTCTGTCCGATTACGCCTGTGTGGGACGCCTCCCTAGACGATACTCAGTGACATGAGCTGTTCTGTCATCTCGAAGTTAGCCGTGACATTTTGGACATCATCCAGGTCTTCTAAAGCATCAATCAACTTCAACAGCGATCGCGCTTGGTCTGGATCGCTAACTTCCATCGTATTTCTGGGCACCCAGCGCAACTCAATTTCACTCACCGTAAAACCCTTGTCCTTGAAAACTCGGCTCAAGTTCTCCAAATTCCCGACATCCGTAAATACGTCAGCTGACCCAACATCCATCAACTCATAGAACTCAGCACCTCCTTCGAGCGATGCTTCTAGAATGTCATCTTCTGCACCAGCGACAGTCACAACACCTTTCTGCTCAAACATCCAGCTGACACAGCCCGTCTCGCCCAGATTGCCGCCATTCTTACTAAAAGCTGCCCGCAGATCGGCTGCGGCACGGTTGCGATTATCTGTCAGCGCTTCAATCAAGAGGGCTACGCCACCTGGACCATAACCTTCATAGCGAACTTCTTCTAGAGGTGCGTCAGTTCCAAGTTTGCCTGCACCTTTGGCGATCGCCCGTTCAATATTATCACTCGGTATCCTAGCAGCCTTCGCCTTTTCAATCGCTGTACGCAGTTGAAAGTTGCCCGCTGGATCTGGTACCCCACTACGAGCCGCCACAATGATGGCGCGAGACAGCTGGGTGAAGGTCTTACCCTTCACTGCATCTACCCTCGCCTTCTGACGCTTAATATTCGCCCATTTGCTATGTCCTGCCATAAACCAGAATCTTCAACACAAGCTATAAAAATAGGATAGACAAAAATCAGCAGACTTCATTTGCCGCCGGTAAACGTCACACCCTCAATGAAGTAACGGTTAAAGAAAGCATAGATTGCCAGAGCGGGTAGGGTAAATACCATAGACGCTGCCATGATGTAGTTCCAGTAGCTGATGTACTGCCCCTTAAACGTATTCAACCCTAGCGGTAGAGTGAACATCTCTTGGTCAGAGAGAATAAGTAGTGGCGTTAAGAAGTTATTCCACGCTCCCATAAAGATGAAGATTGCCTGTGCTGCCAAGGCGGGCTTTGCTAGGGGCAGCACAATTCGAAAGAACGTCTCCAAATAGCCCAATCCATCTAGAGCGGCTGCCTCTTCTAATTCTTGGGGGAAGTTGAGAAAAAATTGCCGCATCATGAAAATAAACGTGGCGTTGACAACATTCGGTACGATCAAACCTTGATAGGAATTCAGCCAGCCGAGAGACTTTAAAATCAAATAACTTGGAATTAAAGTAATCTGGCCAGGAATCATCAAAACAGCTAAAATCAGAAAAAATAACAGCTGATTACCAGGAAATTTAATTCGTGCTAGAGCATAACCCGCCATTGAATTGAACAATAGGTTAAACCCTGTGATCCCAATAGCCACTACAACGCTGTTGAACAACCATCGACCAAACAACGGTTCTTGAGTGAAGATTTGCCTGTAGTTATCTAGAGTGAATTGCTGGGGAATAAAACTGGCTCCGCCGACTACTATCTCTGCAAGAGGTTTAAACGAAGCTGAAAGTGCCCACGCGAATGGTAGGAAGGTGATAATTGCATACAGACCTAGGATAGGGTACGGAAGTAGTGTCAACCAACGAAAACGCTTCACAGAACTTGTCCTTTACCAGTTCCCACTAGCCTGCATTGTACCTTGAGGACTAGCGGCGATCGCTTTGATGAATTGCCGTGGTATTGCGATGTTTGTACATTGCTACAACAAACTTAACAAAAAAACAGGAGAACTCCCTATTGATTGGGTAGATGCCCGACTTTCATTTGTCTGCTGGCTTATATATGGTGAGAGCATAACAAAATCCAGTTACCAATACTGTCAGCCAGCTTTACTTCCAAGCCGTTAGTTTAAGACGTTGTTAAAGATAAGGTGAATTCGAGTAGAAAAGGAGCGATCACTTATGTTCTACGACCGGACAGAAAAACATCAAGACTTTTTAATCAAGACCTACTGCGGTAACAACCTTGATGATAATAAGCCATGGTGCTATTCCATTAGTGACTCTAAACCGCTGGTCCGATCTGTTCAAACACTCTCTTTAAGCGAAGGTTATGTTTCACGAGAATCGGCACTAATGGCGGCAAAAGAAGAAATTAATAGCAGATGGGAGCAACACTCAAAAACGAGTTTGAGTCATTCTTCTCGATAATTAGGACCGTCTTCAATCTGATCTCGCTCCTCACCTCCGGTTTTTTATCCTGCAAAAAGACTATGGGTGGTTTCCATCTAGCATGACTGCAATACAGGTTTGCCAGCTGAGTTCTTTAGTAGGAGTTAGGAAAATGAGCAGATTAATTGCTATGCATGCGCATACCTGCCCATGCTGCCCGCATGATTTACTGCGCCATGTTCGCGCCACAGGCGTCTACTGGTTTTGTCCTCACTGTTATCAGGAAATGCCAATTGTAGAGGAAGAAATTAAATGGCTGAAGAGTGAACGCAAACAAGTTGAAATTCTTGCTGCCAGGTTTATAGAGGAAAGCAAGTTTAAAGTCGTGGCTACCAACTCAAACCGGGACAGACAGCAGATGAAAAATTCCAAAGTTAGGGGTGAAAAGTCAAAAGTTATTCTGAACTTCTAGATATTAACTGCTGGTGCGAGTAGTGGTGCTGCCTTGGTTGCAGCGGCGGATCGCCTAGAAGCTGTCAGTGCGATTGTTTGCTGTGGTGGACTGACTCCGCTAGGGCGGCGTTGTCCCGTGTTCGGGCACCCTACGTGTACACACTCGCTCTGGCGGGTGACATCGTGAAAGCTCCCCCTAAACCCCGCTTAATAAGGGGAATTTAGGGGGACTTTAACTCCAGTTCCCTCTCTGGTTAGGGGGCTTACGCGGTATCTCGGTTGTGAATCACAAATGAGATTCTTTTAACTTGTCTACACCTTGGCTCCCCCCCACTGAAATTAACAGCCAACCTACTTATGAGCCCTGGGAGCACGGAAGCCAGCGCTTTGGGCTTCGGCTACATCTGCGAAACAAGTTTCTGGCTTGACCTTTTTGTAGTCTGGGAACTTGGTTGTGAAGTAAATTTTGCCTCGCTTCTTAGAAATATTGCCCTTAATTGGAGCACTAGCTGGACATACGGTGCCATTTGGTTTAACGCCCGCAGTTGATGAGCTAGAGGCTGTCGTTCCAGGCGAAGATGAGGCTGTGGTGGAACTGGGTGCTGCTTCCGGCGAAGATGAGGCTGCGGTGGAACTGGGTGCTGCTTCCGGTGAAGACGCGGCTGTAGTGGGAGCAGAAGACGCGCTAGGAGAACTACCAGTCGCAGTATCATCAGGTTTTTTGCCGCAGCTAGAAAGGGCTAAAAGTACAACTAGCCCTAGGCAGGCAGTATAACGACGGGAACCAATTCGAGACATCAATGGCTTTTCACTCCTCAAAAAATGCCAAATAAATATTTCATGACATTAAGTATCATGGATATCAAACAAATCACCCCTATACATGTACCTAAAGTCGTAAAACTACAACAGTGACGAAATCAACCAAAACTCGCCCTGGTAGCATAGAGCAGAACTGACTTATTTTCTCTCCCCAGTCCAGGCTCATTAACTGAAAAATGTGGCAAAAGTCATTGATTCAAACTCGCTGGAAGTCTTTTTTCGCGGCATGGCAGGAGGTGGACTGGTCGCTGCTGGCCCTAAGTGCTGGCCTGACCGTATTTGGCGGCATCATGATTCGCAGTGCGGAATTGAATCAGGGATTAACTGACTGGTGGCAGCACTGGGTCTTTGGCGGCATTGGCATAGGGTTAACCCTCTTCATTGCTAGCCGTCGGTATGAAAACTTGATTCAGTGGCACTGGGTCATTTATGGAATCACCAATGTCAGCTTGCTCGCCGTGATCAAATTTGGCACGAGCGCCAAAGGGGCACAGAGATGGATCGGGATTGGCGGCTTCCAGCTCCAGCCCTCGGAATTTGCCAAGCTGGCGGTGATTATTACTTTGGCAGCAGTCCTCCACTCTCAAACAGCTTCGACCATTCCAGTGGTTTTGCGCGCCCTGGGAGTCACCGCTTTACCTTTGGCCTTAGTATTTTTACAGCCAGATTTGGGTACATCACTCGTGTTTGGCGCTATCACTCTAGGAATGCTCTACTGGGGTAATGCTAAGCCCGGATGGCTGGTACTGCTGAGTTCGCCGCTGGTTGCCGCAATTCTATTTAGCCTATCCAAACCAGCATGGGTAGTCTGGTCGATCATCATGGGTATTATTGCTTGGCGCACTCTCCCGTGGTATCGAGTCAGCGCAATCGGCGCGATCGCTGTCAACCTGGTATCAGGTTTTCTCGGGCAAGTTCTCTGGAAGGTATTAAAACAGTATCAAAAAGACCGCCTAATTTTGTTTCTAGACCCGGATAAAGATCCTTTAGGTGGGGGGTATCACCTGATTCAATCTCGAATTGCGATCGGGTCGGGCGGACTGTGGGGCAGGGGTCTTAACCACGGTACGCAAACCCAATTAAACTTCATCCCGGAGCAGCATACCGACTTTATCTTCTCTGCTGTTGGTGAGGAACTTGGCTTTGTTGGTTGTCTCGCATTACTGTTTGTCTTTTGGTTAGTTTGCCTCCGTCTAATCATCATTGCCCAAACCGCTAAAGACAACTTTGGCTCTCTACTCGCCATTGGTGTCTTGTCAATGGTGGTGTTTCAGTTGATTATCAATGTCGGTATGACAATTGGTCTCGCACCCGTAACGGGAATTCCGTTACCTTGGATCAGCTATGGTCGCTCCGCGTTGCTCACCAACTTCATTGCGATCGGCATCGCGGAGTCAGTAGCAAATTATCGACAACGGTTGAAGTTTTAAAATTGGTGGGCGAAGGGCGAAAGGCGAAGGGCGAAGGGGGAAAGGAAAAGTATAGATGTGACCTCTCCCTGCTTGCCCATGCCTTATGCCCTATGTCTTTCCCCTTTCGCCCTTCGTCTTTCCCCCATACCCAACGTCCAACCCTAACAAATCAGCGTTTGTCTTCACAGACATACTTAAATTACGATTAAGCTATTAGCTGTAGACTATAATCCTGAAAAATTATGATTCTGCCTGGTTCAGCTGTTCGAGTGACCAACCCTAACGATACTTACTACCGCTTTGAAGGACAAGTCCAACGCGTAACTGACGGTAAGGCGGCTGTGCTGTTTGAGGGCGGTAATTGGGACCATCTGATTACCTTCCGACTGTCAGAGTTAGAACCTGTAGATGTGACAGCTGGCCGCAAAAAGGCTAAAT
>CAXUIV010000260.1:0-6797 GCA_964250875.1 uncultured bacterium | reverse complement strand
AACGGATGAGAACAAACTTCGGCAGGTATTGATTAACCTGCTGGGTAACGCCATCAAGTTCACGACAAAGGGCAGTGTTACCCTGCGCGTGATTGTGGGCGATCAAGAATGCAGTAGAGACCTTAACTCTCCCTGCTCCACTCCCTCCTCCCTCATCTTCGAAGTTGAAGACACCGGACCTGGTATTGCGGCTGAAGAGTTAGATGATTTGTTTAAGGCATTTCAACAAACCAGTTTAGGGCAAAAATCTCAAGAAGGAACGGGGTTGGGGCTGAGAATCAGTCAGCAGTTTGTGCAGTTAATGGGCGGTGAAATTACTGTTAAGAGCGAACTCGGTCGAGGTAGTTGCTTTTCATTTCACATTCAGAGCGGTTTAGCCGAAGCGACGCCAAGTGCAACTTCGCTTCATGATGCAGTTAATGTTGCGTTTGCACAAACATATCGTATTCTGATTGCGGAAGATAATCTGGCCAATCGTCTGTTACTGAGCAAACTTCTAGAGCCGCTGGGGTTTGAAGTCCGGGTGGCTGAAAATGGGCAAGCGGCGATCGCTCTATGGCAATGGTGGCAACCCCACCTCATCTTCATGGATATGTGTATGCCAATTGTTGATGGCTACGAAGCCGCTCGGCAAATTCGGATTCGGGAACGAGAATTAAAGCACGAGAGAATAGCATCTACCAAAATTATTGCTCTGACGGCGAGTGCTTTCATCGAACAGCAGCAGGCGACAGTGGAAGCAGGCTGTGACGATTTTGTGAGTAAACCGTTCCGTCAGGAAGAAATTCTCAAAGTGGTGTCCGAGCATTTGGGCGTGCAATACCTTTACGGTGCAGTTGCAGATGAGCTTGATATATCCATCCCCGCCGAATTCGTTCTCGATACGGCTGCCATGAATGTTATGCCAACTGAGTGGGTAGCTCAGTTACACGATGCCGCCGCGCAAGGTAATGACTTGAAGTGCCTTCAACTCGTTGCTCAAATTCCTCCCGAAGGCAATGCCTTGGTTGAAGCTTTAACTCATTGGGTTGAGATCTATCAGTTTGACCGCCTGATGGATCTCACTCATCAAACAACCCCAAGCAAATTGATTTAAGTTACTATGAGCAACGAGAAAGTGAACTTACCATCAATCGCTCAGGCGGATATTTTAATTGTGGACGATGTTTTGGAGAACATCCGTCTGCTTGCAAGCATGTTAGAGTGCAACGGGTACCAAACCCGTAAGGCCATGAACGGGTTAATGGCATTGACAGCTGTTGAGGCGGCTCTCCCTGACTTAATCCTGCTAGACATTAGAATGCCTGATATGAATGGCTATGAGGTCTGCGAGCGACTCAAATCCAACCCGAAAACTGCTCACATTCCCATTGTTTTTTTGAGTGCAGCTGATGAAGTAACCGATAAGGTTCAGGGATTCAAAGTCGGCGGCGCAGATTACATTACCAAACCGTTTTATCTGGAGGAAGTGCTAACACGAGTCCAATACCAAATTACCACTATTGCCATTCAACAGACCATTCTTCAACTTAATACACAGCTAGAAGAACGGGTTAGAGAACGGACTCAACAACTAGAAATTGTCAATTCTCAACTTTCAAAGATGGCCTTTCACGACCCGCTCACTCAGCTACCAAACAGAGCATTGCTGATGGCAAGACTTGGGGAGGAAATGGAGCAACAAAAAACAGATCCTGGCTATCAACTCGCAGTACTTTATCTGGACTGCGATCGCTTCAAAACCGTCAATGATTCTCTTGGACACCTTGCTGGGGACGAATTGCTCGTTGCTATTTCTCAACGTCTACAATCTGCACTGCGTCCAGAAGACTTATTATCACGATTGGGTGGCGATGAATTCGTCGTGTTGCTGACCAAGATTACTGATCCCCACACCGTCACTCAAATTGCAGAACGAATTTTAAGCCGTTTTGCTTCTCCCTTTCGCATCGGAGAGCAAGACGTTTTTGCCTCATTTAGCATCGGCATTGTTTCAAATTGCTCGACCTACCGCAATCCTGAAAAGCTCTTGGGAGACGCTGATACAGCAATGTACAAGGCAAAGTCATCTGGAAGAAACCAATATCAAATCTTTACTCCTGTAATGCACCAGGCTCACCAGAATTTACAGCTTGAAACGGACCTGCGAAAAGCCCTTCAGCAGCAAGAGTTTGTCCTTCATTATCAACCTATCGTCGAACTAGCAACGGGTACTGTTGTTGGTGCTGAGGCTTTAATCCGCTGGTGTCACCCCACTCAAGGATTAATTTCTCCAGCACAGTTTATTCCAATAGCTGAGGAAACAGGTTTCATTCTTCAGTTGAGTGACTGGGTTCTCAGAGAAGCTTGTCGCCAGGTCCGTCTCTGGCAATCACTCCGCGTGGTCGAGCCATTATTTTCAGTTAGTGTCAACATATCAGCGTGTCAGTTTGCTCAGCCTAATTTCATCCAGCAAATTGACGACATTCTGGCGGCAACCCAGCTTTCTCCTGAGTGCTTGAAGCTGGAAATTACTGAGACGGCTCTCATGTACCAGACGGCATCAGCCATCAACTTAATATATAATTTGCGCGAACGCTTTATTCAACTGAGTATTGATGATTTTGGTACTGGCTATTCATCGCTCAGCTACCTGCATTCATTTCCAGTTGACACACTCAAAATTGACCGCTCATTCATTAAGCGGTTACATGAGAGTTCTAGCACTCTTGGATTAGTAACTGCAATTGTTCAAATTGCCAAAACGATGGGGATGGATTTAGTTGCGGAGGGGATTGAGACGAATGAGCAGCTCACTCAATTAAAGCGATTGGGTTGCCAGTTTGGTCAAGGCTACCTGTTCTCTCGCCCCTTAAGTTCAGATAAAATGGCTAATTTTTTTACCGCTGCTCTTCAGAAGCAGATTGGAGTTGAATAGCTTTAATGACTTTACTACTTAAAATTGATCTCAATGAATATGAGTGAGGAAGGCAATACATTTATTGCAGATATTCTCGTTGTTGACGATAAACTTGAGAATATTCGTTTCTTATCTGACTTTCTAGCAAAACAAAACTATCAGGTTCGTAAAGCAATCAACGGACGGTTAGCGCTAACAGCCGCCAAGAAGATTCCTCCCGATCTTATCCTTCTAGACATTAGTATGCCAGATATGGGGGGTTATGAAGTCTGCGAGCAATTAAAAAAAGATCACAGAACATGTTCTATACCTATTATTTTCTTGAGTGCTAGCAACGAGATCACCGATAAAACTCGTGCTTTTCAAGCTGGAGGTATCGACTATATTACTAAACCGTTTCATTTAGAGGAGGTTTTAGCAAGAATTCAAACTCAATTAACGCTCCAAAATCTTCAAAAGCAGCTACAGTCACGTAACGAACAACTACAAAGTATGCTTCTTGCGTTACAAAATACTCAAGCTGAACTTGTTCAGAAGGAGAAGTTGATTAATGCCGGTCGAATCGTAGCAGGAATTTCTCATGAAATTAACAATCCTTTGAGCTTTATTCTTTGCAATTTAGAGCCTGCATCTGAGTATAGTCAAAAGCTAATTCATCTCATCCAGCTTTATCAAGATAAATCTCCCAATCTGAGTCCGGAAATTGAAAATTTTTTAGAGGAGATTGAGCTAGATTTTCTTATTTCTGATTTCCCAAAAGTTATTGACTCTATTCATAAAGGCGCAGACCGCATTTGCTCAGTTGTTCGTGCTCTACACACCTTTTCTCGGTTAGATGAGTCAGGTATTAAAACGATTGACGTTAGTGAAAGTATCGAAAGTGTTTTAACAATACTCCGCTATCAACTCACGTTAAAAGGTAAACCAATTCAAATTTTCCTCAAATCTGTAGAGTTACCGCTGTTCTCAGGCCACGCGAGTTTGTTCAATCAGGCTCTACTAAACTTACTGCAAAATGCCATTGATGCACTTGAATTAAAAATTAATTCAACTACAGACGGTATATTTAAGCCCACAATCTGGATTACTACAAACGTTACTGCTTGCGAGAGGATACGAATCAGCATCAAGGATAATGGCGTTGGAGTATCCAAAAAAGATGAGGAGCATCTTTTTGAGCCATTTTTTACAACAAAACCAGTTGGGCAGGGTGTTGGGTTAGGATTATTTACTAGCCATCAAATCGTAAACAAGTTCCATAAAGGCGAATTGATTCACTGCGCCTGTGCTGACGGAGGCGCGGAGTTTGTCATTGAAATTCCCTTAGAGGTAAGTTCATAATAAAGTTACTCACATTGTAATCACTCCTAAACTGGTAACTGAAACACGCCAAAAGTCTTACAATCTTTGCCCCAAGCCTTGCAGTAAAACTATAGCTGGGGCAGCAAACTGGACTGACCTTCAACCCGTTTATGCACTACTGCGTAGTTAACGATTCAGTCTAGAAATAGCTGCTTTAATTGAGCGGTAGCTTAGAGGTATTAATGCCTCGATTTCCTGGTATGAATCCTTATTTAGAAGGTTATTTATTCCCTGACCTTCACAATGCGTTGGCCAGCCGGATTCGGGCGATGCTGACACCATTATTGCGCCCACGCTATGCGGCTCGACTGGAAATCTACATGGTGCAGGATACCAATCCTGGTGAAGATTCGGGTATCATTTATCCAGATGTTGAAGTGCTAAAGGTTTCAGAGGGATCCAAGTCTCGCCGAGAGCAAGTTGCTGTCTTTACCCCAGCAACACTGACTCTTCCTTTGCCAATTACAGTCAGAATTCCGACGGTTGAAATTCGAGACACTTAAAACAGTACCCTCGTCACATGCATTGAAATCCTCTCTTACGTTAATAAGCGGCAGCCTGGATTAAATTTTTACAGTCAGAGGCGCGAGCGCTTGATTCTGGCAGGCATTCATCTGGTTGAAATCGATCTCCTCCGACGTAGTGTGCGTCCCTTGAGTCAATCCCAAATTCCAAATTCCCACTATCGCGTCACCGTGACTCGAAACGGCGACAAAACCAATGTATGGGCAATCCAAATGCAAGATTCGCTACCGACAATTCCCATTCCTTTATTGCCGCCTGACCCGGATGTGCCCTTGAATTTATCAAGTGCATTTCATACAGTTTATGAAGAAGCAGATTACGATCTGACCATCGACTATACTCGTCAGCCTCCTCCTCCCACATTATCTGAACTTGATGCCGAGTGGCCGCGAACTTGCACTTGAACTTGCACTTAACGTCTGGTGCGCTAGGGTTAATTCCTCCGTGGCCACCTAACCCGCCGTCAACCCAGAAACAGCTTGCATTGGGGTACCTTGAAATACGGATGGTTAAGTATAAATGTGACTAGGGAATAGGGCAGGTTAGAATCTGTCTCTCAGCGGTGTTGCCATTGATTTTCTTATGATTAGATCATTAGTGTTGCTCACAGTCAGATAAAAACTGCTGCATAATTCATTTTTGAACCGATTTTTTATTGAGGAGTGAATGTGAATAGTATCTTTAACCGGGTGTCTTTACTGCTGAGGCTAAGTACTCTACTACCAGTTGCTGCGGGTATAGCAGTGCTTAGTGGGATCTGCTCGTCTGCTCAAGCCGCTGATCAGACTCCAAGCGTTGCCGTGAATGAAAAGCCGGTTGTCAGTGCTGCTACCGAGTCAATCCCAGCAGCAACGACCTCCGTTGGCAATCCCCAAATAGCTGATTCAAACCGTATGACGACAGCGTCTGATTCCAAACCAGTTCAGCTCAACAAGCAGGTTGAACAAGCGCTGTCGTCAATCGATGCCGCACAGGAGGCGATGGGGAAGCCCTCGCTACGCTACGCACCAGCAATCTCAGCTACAGCAAACCCAACTGAGCCAGAAAATACCTCAAAAATTACAGCCCCCATTCCTGGCACAACATTAACTTCAGCAGATGTTCTCGCAACTGGGTCAGTGACTGGCCAATTTGCGGAACCAACGACTCAAGCTAGTTCTCAAACCAGTACTCGTAAAGTCGCTCAAGCGGGTATCAGCCCAGGTCGAGTTACTCGTGGTGGCTCTAGCTACGTGGGCATTGCTGGCAACATTGGTATAGGTGGTGGAGGCACATCTTTAGGTAACACCAACTTTACGGTCATCAGCAAAATTGGATTGACAAATACCTTCTCAGTACGTCCGGCAGTCGTAATTGGGAATGATGCTACTTTCTTGATTCCTCTAACTTACGACTTTAACGTCAAATCAGCAGACGCTTTCTCTGAATCACTACCTTTCTCCCCTTACTTAGGAGCAGGCGTAGCTGTTTCAACTCGTAGCAACGATAACGTAGCCGCATTGCTTTCTGCTGGTGTCGATGTCCCCATATCCTCCCAGTTCACGGCAACAGCGGGTGTGAATGTAGGCTTCTTTAGAAACACGGATGTTGGGCTATTGCTCGGAGTTGGCTACAACTTTGTGGGATTGGGAATATAGTAATTTGGGCACCGGGCATGGGGCGAAGACGATCTTGATTCGTCCTTTGCCCTTTGCCCTTTGCCCTTCCCTCTTCTAAGTCTCACCCAAGTAAGCCTTGCGAACCGTTTCGTTTGACTGCAAATCATGAGCAGTGCCTTGAACGACAACTTGCCCCGTTTGCAGCACGTATCCGCGATGAGCAACTTTTAAAGCCATCCGGGCATTCTGTTCTACCACTAGGACTGTTGTCCCCTGAGCGTTGATCTCCCGAATGATGGAAAAGATCTGAGTGACTAGCATCGGTGCTAAACCCATACTAGGTTCGTCTAACAACAGCAAACGGGGCCGCGCCATCATCGCCCGACCGATCGCCAGCATTTGCTGTTCACCAC
>CAXUIV010000259.1:1170-6819 GCA_964250875.1 uncultured bacterium | reverse complement strand
CCACTCATTCCAACTTATTACATCTTTTCTAAGTAGAGCGAGCTGTTCCTCATTTCCCATTCGACATAAGCCCGTCAGCTCAATCAGTCTTCCCCAGGCCATCACAGCCTAACTCCTTAAGTACCGGCAATGCAAGGTTCCTTAGTAACAATTCTGTGTTATTTCGATGGCTAATGACTCATGGTTAGCGCAAATTTTTTGAGAGAATTACAACTTCTCGGTACTAGGTGCCCAGTAACAACCATCACTGCAACTTAGAATAAATGAAGAAAGTTCATTCACCGCCTTCACTACCACCGACGAGTCTCGTTCTGCTATCCATTGGCTCCACTCAGCTAGGCTCAGCGCTCGCTAAGAGCCTTTTCGCCGCATTGAGTCCAATGGGGGTCGTGTTTCTGCGGGTGGGATTTGCTGCAATTGTGCTATTGATGCTGTGGCGACCGCAGCTGACGCCAAGTACTCGCTCAAACTACCGTGCTTTAATTCTGTTTGGCCTATCCCTGGCATTGATGAACCTGTCATTCTATATGGCAATTGAGCGAATTCCACTGGGTGTTGCTGTCACCGTTGAATTTGTTGGTCCGTTGGGTATTGCGATCGCCAATTCCCGTCGGATTTTGGATCTACTGTGGGCGCTACTAGCGGTGATCGGGATCATCCTACTAGCTCCTATAGGTGGGGTAGTGGTTGACCCAATTGGTGTGGCGCTGGCGCTTTTAGCTGGAAGCTTCTGGGCTGCTTACATTCTCCTCTCAGCCCGAGTCGGTCAGGCTTTGCCTGGGGGAGCAGGACTAGCTCTGGCGATGGCGATCGCCGCGATTGTCCTGCTTCCAGTTGGCGTGTTAGCAGGGGGTGCAGCAATGTTCAATCCCAAGCTGCTGTTGCTAGGATTTGGCGTAGCGATGCTCTCATCGACTCTTCCCTACTCACTGGAACTAGAGGCACTCCGATTCCTACCCACACGGATATTTGGCGTACTGCTGAGCTTAGAACCAGCAGCTGCGGCGCTCATGGGCTGCCTGATTTTAAAGGAAACCTTGGACCTGCGTGCCATAGTTGCCATTCTGCTAGTAACAATTGCAGCGTTTGGCGCTTCAAGATTTGCAAGCGATGAATAGCTAGATTGCGCTCGCGCTTGCTTCTGCGGCGCTTACTGAAACTTCAGTTTGAGGCTGTGAGCCGAGTCGATCCAAGATTTCCAGCACTTCGCGTTCAAAAGTCACCTGAGCGCGGTTGGTTTTACCACCGACATAGAGATGACCGTCCTGTTGCAGTGCCCAAATTTGAGAGTGGGAGACGTAGCTCATCATGACGCCTAGCATTAATAAGCCAAAGCCTGTGTAAACCATTGGTATGCCTGGATCTGACTTAATCTGTAAACCAGTGCTGCCAACCACCTCAACAATCTTGAGTGTCACACCGTTGATTTGGGTAGACATTCCAGGGCGAAGCGTGTTGACTAGCTCACCCTTGGCATCATAAAGCAGCAGCATTCCCTGTAGGTCTCTTGCCAGGAGCGAAACACCAGCACTGAGATCGGGTTTTGTAGGAATCCAGGTCCCCCAGATGCGTCCCTGACCGTTTGTATTCAGTGGAGCAATCGGTTGCTGTAGGAGGGGGCTTTTGTTCAGCTGGATACGAATCGCGGCAATCCCCCAATCAGTTTGATAAAAAGTCACGCCTCGGTAGCGCAGCGGCTGATTAACGTGAATTTTCTGATGATCGACCTCTTGTCCCTGCTTGTCTAGAACTGACAGGTCGGAGTAAAACTGGTCGATGCCTCCTGTTGACGTATAGTCAATCCAGAAGCGATTGACTCGCACTGACCAATCCTTGAGAGTTTGCGGCGCTGCCCAAGGTCCAGCATCAATCAGATTTTGGACTTGAAAGCTCTCTCCACTAGGTACCATTTCCTGAGCCACAAAGCCAGTCATAGCTCCCCAGATTCCCCCAGCTAGAATAGCCAGGATGCCGACATGAACCACAATCGGCCCAATGCGTCCAGCTATTCCCTTACGAGCATAGAGGGCATTCTTTTCGTCCTCAAATATCCGGTAACGGCGAGCCTGCAACAATGGTTTGAGGGTTTGCAGATTCGCGCCATAGCCAGAATCTAGATCGGTAGCGAATTCAGCACTCAGCGCTAACTTTTGAAATTGGCGGGGTTGGTCGTAAAATTTCCACCGACGGGCAGCCTTTAAAGCTGGGAACTGACGAGTAAAGGTACAGGCTGTTAAGCTCGTGCCCAACAATACGAGTAACGCCAAAAACCACCATGTCCGGTACACATGGTCTAGTCCCAAAATTAAAATAACCTTCCAACTAAGGAAACCAAATAAGGCTGGGTGTTCTGGATAGTTGGATTGGTAAAACGCTGCCGATTGACCCTGCTCAATCGTCGTACCGCTGATACTAAAGACGGCGATCGCCAGCAGCAGTAAGATTGCCAAGCGCAAATCTGTCAATACCGGCAACAACTCTCGCCGCAAGAGCTTCCACGGTTGGAGAGACGCGCCGTTTTGAGGTGTCTCTACAGATTGTTTTGATGATTCTAAAGTCATTTCATTAAAAGCTGCCAACTGGAATCCGAGACAGTAGCGAAAAGACGCCAAAGCCAACCAAAAGCGCACCGCTCACTGGATTAATCCAACCAGACCAGCGGCGCAACTCTAGCAATTTTTTGATAGAAGCAGTAAAAGTACCGGCCAAAATTAACGGTGCCACATAGCCCGCTGTGTAAGACAACAGCAAGACTCCACCGAAGAGTAAGTCTTGCTTGGCAACAACCCAAGACAGCAGCGTTGCCAAAACTGGTGTACTACAGGGAGAAGCGACTAAACCGAAGGTCAATCCAATGAGATAAGAACGCACTCCTGGTGGCAACTCTTTCGACCATTCCATGCCACCAAACGACGGTAACCGCAGCGGCAAGGCGTTCAGTAAGTTCAGTCCCATCAGGATTGCCACGACGCTAACAAAGATTGGCAGACCAACTCCAACTTGACCATACACCTTCCCTAACAGGGCTGCGAAAATTCCCAACCCAGCGAGGGTGGTTGCTAATCCTAAAGCAAACCAAGTTGATTGAGCAGCTGCCTGCAATCTGCTTTTGGCTTCATAGCCTCCAATGTAGCCAATAGTAATGGGCAGCATCGAAAGCATACAGGGCGTCAAACTGGTGAGTAGCCCAGCTAAAAAGATAACTCCAATGCTGACCCAACTCAAGTTTGTCAACTGAGTGGAGACAAGGGTATCAGCAAATTGTTCTAGTTGGTAAAGCTGGGTTTGCAGAGTCTCTATCATGGGGCAGCTGGCTGTCGAAATGCCGAATCTGCTTGAATTGTAGCCTATACAACCGTTAATCGTTGGCGCGACTACGCCCGGTTGCCCGACCTCCACCAGCACGACCAGTCGTCCGCCGCCCCTGGATGGGTACCACCTCCGCTTCCCTACTTTCTCGCGCCACACGGATCAGCAGCCCAGCCGCTAACAGACTAGCAATCATCGAATTGCCGCCATAGCTGATTAGTGGCAAAGGTAGACCTGTTGTAGGCAGAACGCCAGTAGCAACCCCAATGTTAAGGAACGACTGTCCTACCATTAACACCATAGCCCCAACTGCTACTAGCCGATGCACTGGGTTCTGAGTCTTCATTGCTACAACCACTGCCAGTGTCGCGTAGGTGAATAGCAGCAGTAACAGCAGTAGACTGCCGGTAAAACCAAACTCTTCGGCAAACACAGCAAAGATAAAATCGGTGTACTGAATAGGCAAGTAGAACAACTTTTGTTGCGATAAGCCAAACCCAGTGCCCCAAGTCCCACCAGAGCCAACCGCTAGTAAACTTTGAATCAGCTGGTACCCATCCTGCATTGGGTCAGCCCAAGGATCGAGGAACGATAGCACCCGGCGTCGTTGGTAGGCTCGAAAGCTAATACTTAAAGTCGCCAGTAGCAGCCCACCTATAGCAGTCCCCCCTAGCTGAGCATATGGCAACCCAGCCCCCAGGGCTACCAGCCAGAGGGTAAGCCCACACAGCGCCGTTGTGCTGAGGTTTGGCTGCGCCAAAATTCCCAAAAGTACGAGCGCGAAAATTCCTAGCCAAACAAGGCGGACTCTTCGACTTAGCCACCTCCACTGACTGAAAATTCGCGCACTTTGCAGCACCAAAAAAGGCTTGATCAATTCTGAGGCTTGAATTGGCACTCCGCCCAAAGACAGCCAACGAGTCGCACCGTTGGTAGTCGTTCCCAATCCTGGAATTAAGGTGACGAAAATTAGCCCTAACAGCACTATCACGCACCAATTAGCGATCGCCAAAACATAGCGCAAAGGAGAATGAACAACAAAGTTAAACCCTACCAAGCCAACAACAACCCAGAGGAGTTGACGTTTAAAGTAGTAAAGTCCATCGCCATATCTAGCGTCGGCAACGGGGTAGGAAGCGGAAAACAGGATAATCAAGCCCACGCACAGCCAAAGCAATGTCAGCCAGCGCAGCAACCGGGCTTCAATTGCCCACTCCGAGACAGAACCATCAAAGAACGGATTCAGGCGGCGTAGATCCACAGGCAGATAAGATTTTGAATTTTGAATTTTGAATTTTGGATTTTAGATCTTAGATTTCAAAGCTTGCATTAAATTTGGATTTCAAAGCTTGAATCAGTATAAGGCTTACTCCCCCATCTCCCCCTCATTCTTCCACCCGATACCCCAACTCAGCCAAGTGAATCCGAGACTGACGCCACTTGGGCTGCACCTTCACAAATAACTCCAAGTAGACTTTACCAGCAATCAACTTTTGAATTTGTTCGCGAGCAGCACTGCCGATTGCCTTGAGCATAGTGCCGCCTTTACCGATCAGAATTCCTTTTTGAGAGGAGCGCTCAATGTAGATGACGGCAAATACACGGGTAATCTCTGGTGCTTCTTCTACTTTTTCGATGATGATTGCTACTGAGTGAGGCACTTCTTCACGAGTTAGCAGCAAAATCTGCTCTCGAATCAGTTCCCCCATAATGAAGCGCTCTGGCTGGTCAGTGACTAAATCGGGCGGATAATAATAAGGTCCAGGTTGCAGTCGCTCGATTAATAGCTGCTGTAGTGCAGCCACTCCTTCACCGTTAATGGCCGAGAACTTTACCATTTGCCAGTGATAAGGCTCAGCTAACTGAGTATAGGTCGTATCTAGGGGCAGGGATTCCTGAGGTTGTTGGTCAACTTTATTTAACCCTAGGATAATTGGAGTTTCAGTGCGGCTGAGAATATCGACGATGTAGCGATCGCCGCCGCCCGCCTCCACTGAGCCATCCACAACAAACAGCACCACGTCTACTGCGTTAATCGCAATTTTGGCATTTTTTACCAGCACTTCCCCTAGCTGATGATGAGGCTTGTGAATCCCTGGCGTGTCCACAAAAATCAGCTGCGCCTCCGGCGTTGTCAGGATTCCCTGTAGACGGTTGCGCGTTGTTTGAGCCACTGGTGAAGTGATGGCAATTTTTTGCCCGACGAGCTGGTTCATCAGCGTCGATTTACCAACGTTAGGACGTCCGATAATGCCGACGAAGCCTGACTTGAATCCGGGCGGAGCGGCGGGAATACTGGCTCCGTATACGAAGTCATCACCGCTACTATCTACCGCCGAT
>CAXUIV010000259.1:0-1070 GCA_964250875.1 uncultured bacterium | reverse complement strand
AGTATCGAACTTGGGTGCAATGATGACAACTGATGCTTTACCAAACTACATCAATGGCCAGTGGTGTGCCTTCAACGCTACCGAGTACCTTGAGGCTGTTAATCCAGCCACTCAAGAAGTACTAGCGAAGGTCCCCTTATCAACAGCTTCTGAAGTAGATCGAGCGGCACAAGCAGCCGCAGAGGCTTATCTTACCTGGCGGAGAACGCCGCCGCCGGAGCGAGTCCAGTACTTGTTCAAACTCAAAAACCTGCTTGAAGCCAATTTTGACGAGTTAGCCCGCACGATTACCCTAGAATGCGGCAAGACGTTGGCTGAATCGAAAGGTGAGATGCGTCGGGCAATCGAAAACGTCGAAGTTGCTTGTGGTATTCCGATTCTGATGCAAGGATCTAACTTGGAAGACGTCGCTCACGGCATAGATGAAACCATGATCCGCCAGCCGATTGGTGTCGCTGCTGTCATCGCCCCTTTCAATTTCCCTAGCATGATCCCGTTCTGGTTCCTGCCCTATGCGATCGCCTGCGGTAACACGTACATCGTCAAACCCTCAGAAAAAGTACCGCTGACGATGCAGAAGGTCTTTCACCTGTTAGAACAGACAGGTTTGCCTAAAGGCGTAGTAAATCTAGTAAACGGCGCAAAAGAGGCAGTGGATGCAATTCTAGATCATCCAAAAATCCGGGCAATCAGCTTTGTTGGCTCCACGCCTGTAGCCAAGTACGTTTACAGTCGAGCAGCAGCCAACGGCAAACGCGCCCAATGTCAAGGCGGTGCGAAAAATCCCCTGATTGTTTTACCAGACGCCGACATGGACATGACCACGCGCATCGCCGCAGACAGCGCCTTTGGCTGTGCCGGACAGCGCTGCCTTGCTGCCTCAGTTGCAGTTACAGTTGGTGAAGCCCGTCACGCATTTACTGACGCGATCGCTGAAACTGCTAGAACACGGGTAGTCGGTAACGGTTTGGATACAGGTGTGCAAATGGGACCAGTTATTACCGCTCAAAGTAGGGCCAGAATTGAGGGATTAATCCAGCAGGGAGCAGATGAAGGCGCAAAAGTGCTGG
>CAXUIV010000258.1:0-6833 GCA_964250875.1 uncultured bacterium | reverse complement strand
TGCTGCTAGCAGATCTTAGAGGACAGCGGACTCTAGCCGCGATTGTCTTCACAGATGGAGTCAGTTTTAGTGCGCGGATGGCAGAGGCCGAAGAGCATACCCTGAATTTAATCCGCCGAGACTTTCAGTTGATGACGGAACTGTGCGAACAGTTCGAAGGCCAGGTCATTAAAACAACTGGCGATGGTTTACTACTTTACTTTACGAGTGGTGTCCAAGCTGTTGCATGTGCCCAGGAGATTCAAAAGGCACTGGCTGAAGCTGCGGCTCAAAAGTTTCCGCAAGACATCCTAGACCACAGAATTGGTATTCATCTGGGGGATGTGTTTTTTAGTGGCACTGATGTCATGGGAGATGGAGTCAATATTGCGGCACGACTACAAGCCGAAGCTGAACCCAGAGGAATTTGTATTTCGCAGACTGTTTACGACGTGGTCAAACATCGTTTAACGCTCACAGCAACCTACTTAGGATTACGGGAGTTGAAAAACATTCAGGCAGCAGTGCCGGTGTATCAAATCCTGCCATCTCAAAATGAGTGGAGTACTGGCGCGATCGCCACTGCTCAGCCGCTAGCCGCGAAAAAATTCCAGCCGAGTCGATCCAAGCAGGAAGTCCAGAACCGTCAGCGGTTGCTGACTGAGGTGAAGAGTGAAGTTGAAGCGCGGCTGTCTCACTCATTGCACAAAGCCACACTGATTAACTGTCCAGAAGCATCCAGATTAACCCGCAGAAGCTGGGATATAGAGGTAAAAATTGGTAAGCAGCCAAGCTGTAAGCTACCGTCATGGGCGAAAGCCATACAAATCTTTGACACCGCAGAAATTGCTAGCAAGTTGTTAATATTGGGGGCACCAGGAGCGGGTAAAACTACAACTCTACTGGAACTGGCTGGACAGTTGGTTGTTCGCGCCGAAAATGACCCTTTACAGCCGATTCCAGTGATATTAAGCCTCTCATCCTGGAAAGACGACAAGCAAACCATTGCTGACTGGCTCATAGCTGAACTCAAGTTGAAGTATGGGGTTCGTGCCGATATCAGCAAACGGTGGCTTGACAGTCAGCAATTGCTACCGTTGCTTGATGGTCTAGACGAGGTGAAAACACGTCAACAGCAGTGTATCCAGGCCATCAATCAGTTCCTCCAAGATGGGCGATCGCGACATCTTGTTGTTTGCTGTCGCCGGGTTGAGTACGTACAGAGCGAAACCCACCTGCGGCTGAATGGGGCGATTCGTCTGCAACCCTTGAGTGAGGAACAAATTCATCAAGACCTGGTAAACGCAGCACGTCCAGAACTATGGCATAAGCTTGAAGCCGATCTGTGCCTGATGGAGTTAGCACAATCGCCGTTGCTGCTAAGTATGATGACTTTGGTGTATCAGGAAAGACCACTCCAGCAATGGTCCCAATTCAGCTCAATTCAACAGCGGCGTCATTACTTGTTTGATGCCTATGTTCAAACAATGCTAGAGCGCACGATCAAGCAGCGCTGGTATGGCCCTTTCAAGGAACCGACGGCCAAACAGACCCTGAAGCGACTGGTTTGGCTCGCAAAAAGTTTAACGCAGACATCGCAGACTGAGTTCTTGATTGATGAAATGCAGCCGACTTTGTTGGATCGCCGTTCGTTACGCATCTACCGTTTGGGAGTGGGGGTGGTTCTTGGTTTGATTGTGGGGTTGCAAAATGGGCTGATTGTCGGGCAGAGTGATGGGCTACTTGGTGGATTAAGCGGAATCGTCGTGGCGCTGATCGCTGTCATCGGGTATGGACTGGTCGCTGAACTGCATGAGAGGTTTTTTACCAAGGTGTTTGACGGACCAATCTTGGGTCTGAGCGACAACTTGATCAGTGGACTGATAAGTGGAGTCGTTGTTGGACCAATGGGTGGGTTAACTTATCGACTGCTTGAAGGATTAGTAGGACCAAAAGACGGCTTTGTCGAGCTGAGCATTGGATTGCTCTATGGACTGCTGGGTGGGGTAATTGTTGGCCTGAGTGAAAAAATCACCACCATCGAGTCCCTAAAATGGTCGAGGACAAGAGCCTGGAAGGGGTTAATTATTGGCATGATAGTTGGGCTGGTGCTGGGAATAGCTGGTGTCGTGACGGTTAAGCAGAGTCAAGGACCAATTGTCGTGCTGACAGTCGGGCTGATCGGCGTATTGCTGGGTGGGTTGGTTGGTGGACTGGCTGGTCCTGACGTCGAGAGACGAACGTTTCCCAACCAGGGAATCTGGCTTTCAGCAGTCAATGCTGGCGTTTTGGCGGCGATTGGCGGGTTGATGGGCAGCATCCTGGATGAATTGACGGGTAAGTGGTTTTGGGGTTTGACCATTGGGCTGATCGGTGGGTTAATTCCAGGTTTGGCCTGCATTCAATACTTCGTATTGCGGAGTTCCCTGTGGTTGAGTGGGTCTATGCCCTGGAACTATGCCCGTTTTCTTAACTACGCTACTGAGCGTTTGTTCCTGCAGCGAGTCGGTGGGCGCTATCGATTCATCCACAACTCGTTGCGAGAGCATTTTGCCCAGTTGCCACTGAAGGAAGCGTCTCTGCGCTAGGGTAGGGGTTGACACTCGTTCTTCAATCTGCTGTGTTCATCCATAGACGCCCTGTCTTGCTGATGGCTACTTGCTTACTGGCCTCGTTAACAGCCTGCGCTAATGCGCCGACTGGCAAGAGTCTTGAGCAAGCCTTTGCTGCTGACCCTAGGCTGCAAAGCAACTCGACTACGGTTGTGCCTTCTAGTAACGCAACCCCGTTAAACACCGGGACGGCACAACTGCCAGCTGATTTTTCAGCTGAAATTCCCCGCTATCCCAATGCTCAACTGAATGCAGTTACACAGCCGACCAATCAAGCCACTAGTGGGACACCGCCTACTGCTTCGGAGGTGACTCAGTGGAGCAGTTCTGATCCCAGCAATTTTGTTGCAGAATTTTATCAAAAGCAGTTTCAAGCAAACGGTTGGCAGATTCTGCGCCAGCCTACAGATGAGCAGGGAGGCGTTTTTGAGGTTCGCAAGAATGATTTGCATGTGACAGTGTCGATCCAGCCGCAGTTAGGAGGCAGCACTCCTCAGGCTACACCAGCTACACCAGCTATACCGACTCCAGAAGTAGCTACAGAATTTACCATTCAATACGTCCGCGAGAGTGCAACAGCGCAGGCTACTCCTGACACACAGACAGTGCCAAAACCGGGAGAGCCAGACTTTATTGGCCCAGTGCTACCAAGTAATGCCACGCAGCCATCCCCGCTCAATCCCCAGGTGGCGACCTCTAACTCACAAGAGTTTACAGATCTTAACAAGGTCCCACCAGAACTACAGCAGTACGTTAAAGACCTGGCAGAATTAAATGTCTTGCCACTAGAACCACCTAGTTCCAAAAGTAGTACTGCTGCGACAAACCAGCTAGAACCGAACAAAATCCTCAGTCGGCGAGAATATGCCCGTTGGCTCGTTACGGTCAACAATCAGCTGCACACCAGTATTCCATCTCAACAAATCCGCTTGGCCTCTCCAAACGCTCAACCAGCTTTTCAAGATGTCCCTCAGACTGATCGAGATTTTCCCATCATTCAGGGGTTAGCCGAGGCAGGCTTAATCCCCAGTCCTCTTTCTGGAGACTCCACCACTGTCTTGTTTCGTCCTGATGCTCCCTTAACGCGAGAGCAAATGATGCTGTGGAAAGTACCTCTAGACATTCGTCGGGCACTGCCAAATGCTTCTATAGATGCAGTGAAGCAGACTTGGGGTTTTCAGGATGCGGCCCGGATCGAGCCTAAAGCGTTGCGAGCGGTACTGGCGGACTTCCAGAACGGCGACCAATCGAATATCCGGCGGGTGTTTGGTTACACAACGCTGTTCCAGCCTCAAAAGCCAGTGACTCGAGCGGAGGCGGCTGCTACTTTGTGGTACTTTGGCACTCAGGGTGAAGGCGTATCTGCCAAAGATGCACTTCAGCTGAAGCGTCAACAGAGTCAGTCAGCTACAGTCCAACCGACTCCATCTGGTTCTGCTAGTCCGTAGATATATGGGGCATGGGGCATGGGAAGGGCGATGGGCGATGCGGGAAAGGCGATGGGCGAAGGGGGGCTTGGGGCATGGAAATAGATGGATGTCTTTTGCCTTTTTTAGGCTGACACTCACGAACAGTCACAACTCATAACTTTTCTCTAAGCTCTAGCAGTTCGATCCCCGCAATTTCCTACAATTGTTAAAGAGAATACTTACAATTGTCAGCTGATAGATGTCTAAAACTGTTGCCGACGTCATGAGCCGCGAACCAATTGCGGTGCGACCCGAAACACCTCTAAAGGAAGCCATTAAGATTCTGGCGGAGCAACGCATAGGCGGCCTGCCTGTTATGGACGACTCCGGTAAATTGGTAGGCATTGTCTCTGAGACCGACTTGATGTGGCAGGAGACTGGGGTCACTCCTCCCGCTTACATCATGTTTCTTGATAGCGTCATCTTTCTGAAGAATCCTGCTACCTACGAGCGTGACCTTCACAAAGCTCTGGGTCAAACTGTCGGAGAGGTCATGAGTCATAATCCGGTCACTGTCTCTCCTGACAAACCCTTAAAAGAAGCAGCCCAGATGCTAAACGAACACAAAATTCACCGCTTGCCGGTACTTGATGACGCAGGTCAGGTGATTGGTATTCTCACCTGTGGCGACGTCATCCGGGCAATGGCTGCCGAGTTTTGAGCAGCAGTCTACCTTTGAAAAGTGGAGTTAATTTATGAGCATCACTCCTGAGTCTGTTAAAGAATTACTCGGCTCGGAGGATTTGGGCGATCGCCTCCGGGCAGTCAATCAAATCCGAGAGTTAGAACCACCAGTCGCGTTTGAGCTACTACAAACAGGTATCGCTGACCGCAATGCTCGCGTTCGATACTCTGCTGTGAGTCAAATGGATACTTTGGGCGGTCAAGATCTGCCACTGGCTTTGACCGTGTTACGCGATCGCCTACTCAACGACCCAGAACCAGATGTGCAGGCAGCGGCGGCAGACTGTTTGGGAGCGCTGAAGTTAACCGAAGCTTTTACAGACTTGCAGCACACTTACCACACCACTCCTGAGTGGCTGGTTAAATTTAGCATCATTGCTACCCTGGGTGAATTGGGCGATCCAAGAGCGTTTGACCTACTCAAAGAGGCGCTTGTCTCTGACAACGATCTGGTTCAGACTGCCGCCATTAGCTCCCTTGGCGAGTTAGGGGATACGCAAGCCATTGACCTTTTGGTTCCTTATGCCACAAATCAGGACTGGCAAATTCGTTACCGGGTGGTACAAGCCCTCAGCCGTCTGGGTGGTCCAGAAGCCCACTCTACAATAGCAGCGTTGGCAAATGACCAGGTAGAGGCAGTCGCTGCGGAAGCTAAGAATTGCCTCAATAAGACTTCTTAACCTAATACAATGATCCATTAGAGAGAAGTCATTTATCAGCGATTTAAATCCATTTGTCAACAATATAGAGACAGGTATGCCAAGAACTCAGCGTAACGACAACTTCATTGATAAGAGCTTCACTGTCATGGCGGACATGATCTTGAAGATATTACCCACTAACAAAAGAGCCAAAGAAGCTTTTGTTTACTACCGTGACGGCATGTCGGCTCAAGCCGATGGAGAATATGCCGAAGCTCTAGAGAATTATTACGAAGCTCTGGAGCTAGAGGAAAACCCTTACGACCGCAGCTATATTCTATACAACATCGGCTTGATCCACGCCAGTAACGGCGAGCATGAAAGATCGTTGGACTACTATCATCAAGCGCTTAACTTGAATCCCCGCCTGCCCCAAGCTTTAAACAATGTCGCCGTTATCTACCACTATCAGGGAGAGAAGGCGAAGGAGGCAGGGAACAACGAAGCATCTGACGATCTGTTTGACAAAGCAGCTGAATACTGGAAACGGGCGATTCGCATTGCTCCCAACAACTACATTGAGGCTCAGAACTGGCTTAAGACCAGTGGACGGCTGCACACAGACGTGTTCTTTTAACCTGAAGGGCGAGGGATAAATTCATCCCTCACTCTTCATTCTTTATCCTTTACCTCTTATCCTTTCCATGATTGACCGCGAGCAAGTTCGTAAAGTGGCACATCTCGCTCGCTTAGAGCTAACATCCGAGCAGGAAGAGCAGTTCACGACTCAACTGGGCAGCATCTTAGAATACTTTGAACAGTTGAGTGAACTCGACGTCAGCAAAGTGCAGCCCACGACACGAGCAATTGACGTCAGTAATGTCACCCGACCAGATAATCTACAGCCCTTCACCAACCAGCAAGCCATCCTTGACAGTGCCCCTGACCAAGAGGGTGAATTTTTCAAAGTGCCGCAAATCCTTAGCACTGAGTGAGGGAAGACTGAAAGAGTTGAGGGGGGTGAGGGCGCAAACCTCTTTCCTTGGAATCACGCCTTGAAGATCAAAAGGACATCAAACGCTCTTGCGCATAACGCTCTTTCAAGGTCTGAATAGATGCCAGATAGGTGCGAAGGTTTTTATCCCATTCAGATGTACCGTAGGTTCTTAGCATCTCTAAAGCACTTTCTTCTATCTGATAAACCGTCTTTGGACTATTGATAGGACGTTCTGGATCATCTGGATTAGCAACAATCAAGGCAGCATCCAGAAATTGATGGATTGTCTGACGCCGAACTGTTTCACGAGTGTTAGGCTTATATGTCTTGCTGTAATGCTCCGCCATGAAATCCATCATAGGTGTAATTCCCATTAATGGAGCAGACGATGATTGCCAGGGTTTATCAGGTTTAAGATCGAGCAAAGCCAATAAAGTTAATGCAGACCGTT
>CAXUIV010000257.1:0-6884 GCA_964250875.1 uncultured bacterium | reverse complement strand
GGGCACACAGCAGCAAAACTCTCACCCCCATGACACTTCCGAATACTGGTAGCGTCCTGGCTACGTTAACTCAATTTAATCAGGTCAATCGCACCAATGGTCTGCTACGTCGCGTCAAAGACCTTTCGGTTGCCGAATTTGTCTGCCTACTAGATTTTATCACTGCTGAATTTCAGCAATTTCTTAGGGCCATAGATCTCATCAATAATGAGGCCCTAGAAACTATGCTGGAGCAAGTTCTAGAAGCGATTACCCTCAAAATTGGTCAAATTCTCCAAGCCGAACGCACCGCTATCTTCCTAGTTGACCAAGATAAGGGCCAGCTATGGTCAAAAGTTGTTCAGGAAAATGCTCAAAAGCCAGTAGAAATTCGTACTCCCATCACGGTTGGCATCGCAGGCTATGTTGCCACGACTGGTCAATATCTCAACATTCCGGATGCCTACAGCCACGACCTGTTTAACCCAGAGTTAGAAAAACAATTGGGCTACCAGACTCGCAATATTCTATGTATGCCCGTTTTGAGTAGCAAAGGCCAGGTTGTCGCGGTCGTTCAGCTGACGAATAAGGCTGGAGATATTCCGTTCGATAGCAACGATGAGGAGCGCTTTCGTGATTTTGCTGCCTCTATCGGCATCATCCTAGAAAGCTGCCAGTCTTTTTATGTGGCAGCTCGAAATCAACGTGGGGCGGTGGCGCTCCTAAGAGCGACTCAAACCCTAGGTCAAAGTCTAGACTTAGAAGCTACGCTACAGCTCGTGATGGAGCAAGCCCGTGATTTGATGCAGGCTGATCGCAGCACGCTGTTTCTGTACCGCAAGGAGATGGGTGAACTTTGGACAAAGGTGGCGGCAGCAGATGGCAAAACAATGATGGAAGTTCAGATTCCAGCCAACCGGGGGATTGCTGGCTATGTCGCTTCTACTGGTCAAGCACTAAACATCTCGGATGCCTACAAAGACCCACGATTTGACCCCACTACTGATAAACGGACGGGATATTTGACTCGCAATATCCTCTGCTTACCAGTGTTTAACTCGGCTAATGACCTGATTGGCGTCACTCAGCTGATTAATAAGAAGCATCAAAACAGCTTCACCAGCTCAGACGAAGAGTTTATGCGGGCTTTTAATATTCAAGCTGGAATTGCTTTAGAAAATGCCCAGCTTTTTGAGAACGTTTTACTGGAGCAGCAGTATCAAAAGGATATCCTGCAAAGTCTCTCCAATGCAGTGATCTCCACTGACATGCAAGGTCGGATTGTTACGATTAACGATGCTGCTCTGGAGTTGCTGGGGTGCCCGTTTATAGAAGCTAAGGGCAAACACAAGCAGCCACGAGGGCAAAACCTCATGGGACAACTTCTTTGGGAGGTTGTGCCGCTTGAAAATCTCCAGATGCGGCTGGAGGATAGTCTAAAAACTGGTGCCAAACACTATGTACCAGAGCAAAGTTTAACAGCCGTACTTAGTATCAATTTAACCGTTAACCCACTGACTAATCCAGAAGGCGGGGTGCGGGGTGGCTTGGTGGTGTTGGAAGACATCAGTCAAGAAAAGCGGATGAAGACAACCCTGTATCGCTACATGAATCCGAACGTGGCGGAGCGCGTCATGGCTCTGGGTGAGGATGCGATGATGGTGGGCGAGCGTCGAGAAGTCACAATTTTGTTTTCAGACATTCGGGGTTACACCACGCTCACAGAGAACATCGGCGCTGCTGAGGTGGTGTCGCTGCTGAATCAGTATTTTGAAACAATGGTGGAGGCAGTCTTTAACCATGAGGGCACGCTCGATAAGTTTATCGGCGATGCCTTGATGGCGGTATTTGGTGCGCCACTACAGCTAACAAATCATGCTTGGAAAGCGGTTCAGGCAGCATTGGACATGCGGCAGCGGCTAACAGAATTTAATCACCGCCGAATTATTGAGGCTCAGCCACAGATTCGGATTGGAATTGGAATTAGTTCAGGAGAAGTCGTTTCGGGCAACATTGGCTCGCACAAAAGGATGGACTATACAGTGATTGGCGATGCCGTTAACCTGAGTTCTCGCCTGGAGGAAGCGACAAAGGTGTATGGCTGCGATATTCTTCTGAGTGAGTCTACTTACCAGTTGTGCCGCGATCACGTCTGGGTGCGCCAGTTAGACAAGATTCGGGTGAAGGGGAAACAACAGGTCGTTACTGTGTATGAGTTGATTGGCGATCGCCACGACCCACTAGACGCCAGAACCGAAGATTTCTTAGCTCACTATCACGCCGGACATGCTGCTTATTTATCCCGGAACTTCCAGCAAGCGCTGACGCAGTTTAAAAGCGCCCAGCGCTTAAGGCCAACAGACCAAGCTGTCAATGTCCACCTGGAGAGGGCAACAGCTTTTCTCGAATATCCACCCCCTGATTCTTGGGATGGAGCGCATAGTGTTTCTGATAAATTAGGCTAAAGGGCATGGGGCATGGGGCATGGATAGAGGTTGTTATTCTTCCTTCTGGAAGGGGTTTTCACCAATACCTAGCTGCTCATGAGTGCGTTTGAGCTGTTTCCAGAGATCCTTAATCTGTTGATAGGCGCTCTCCGGAGGAATCTTTCCGGCTGTTTCTAAGTTGCAGAGGTAGGTGACCCGCTGCGCAAATTCCTGTAGGTTGGCGTCAAATACCAGGTTTTCTGGCTTGACCTCACCGTAGTAGCGACTGCGAGGGTACAGAAAATCAGACTCATCAACCATCAGTCTCTCCTCAGAAGATTGCATAATTATAGAGGTAGTTAGCCACGCCAGCGCAGCACTTGCTCCTTGACGGGGTTAGAGAATGGCCGACCCTCGGCTGTAGCGCGGGCAAACTCTGCCTTTAGCTGATAATACCAACGTGCCTGAGTGTCAGCGTCTTTGATCAACATCAGAGTCGGGTTATGCTTCAAACCCACCTGCTGTTTGGTAACGACTGCTCCATCTTGGTTAAGAAATGCCCGTACTAGAGGCTGTAGTAATGGCTTCATTGCCGTTAACCAAGGCACATTCCAGTACAATGTTGTGTGAACTTCTGTCTCAGTCTCCGACACTGGAGTGACAGCTGTCAGGTTACAAACCTTGTACCGCCCAAAGTTGACACTTTCGATCCGAACGCTGGGCAAACTGAATGAAATTTCGGTTTCGGGTACACCGCCTAAAAGCAAATAGCCTTTAGCTACATTTGAGATCTTATGCTTTCGCATTGTGAACCCATAGGGCGATGGATCGAACGGTCTAACCTCCTCAGACAGTGAGTTGCCTGATCGCCACCACCAAGCGCGATGCACGAAAGGCGAGTGGGCCGGATCCATTAAACCCACCACTGCATGGTCGATGAAGCACGGGAACCGGACCGTCTCTGCCAGCTGATACGACTGGTCCTCAAAGTAGGGAACTATAGGAATATCAACCTCTGGACTGGCGTGTCCAGACGACGCCATGTAGATCCAAATGTTTCCTTGGACTTCACGTACCGGGTATGACTTGACCCCAAAGCGGCTTAAATCCAGGTCTTGACCCTCAACCAAAGAGGGAATGACAGTACAGCGTCCGCTCTGATCAAAGCGCCAGCCGTGGTAACAGCACTCTACCTCCTGCCCGTCGAACCGGCCACAGCTGAGCGGCACTGCTCGATGGGGACAAATATCACGTAAGGCAAATACTTCGTTGGTACGAGTGCGAGCCAGCAGCATTGGCTCACCGAGCAAGGTTTTTGCAACCATAGCTCCACGTTTAAGCTGACTACCCGGTAGTGCGTAGTACCAAAGATTGCGCAAGAAAAAATTCTGTTCCATTGTCAAAGTCCAACTTATACTTTCCCCCTTGCCCTTTGCCCCCCTATTGAGAATTCTGCCATTCTGCGGTGAGGCGACGGAAGTTATACTGGGCAGCGCTGGGATGACAACTGACACAGCTTGAAATCTGGACGGGACGAGACAGTTTAACTCTAGGATGCAAGGCTTTAAAATAGCGAGAGGTGTCAACTCGGTACGGCGTTTCTTCTTCTTTATTTTCAGGACGGGAGTAGTTTAGAAGATAGTTCCATACCAATGATCGCGGCGGATCCAACAGTGGCTGTAGTTCTTGCCCGTAGTGTTGCGGGTCTTGTAGCAGCTGTTGCCAAGTCTGAGTTGGTAGCACACCTGGAGGCAAAGCGATGTGGCAAGTGGCACAGTTTTTGAGATACAGCTCTTGACCTAGCTGATATTTGGGGGGAACTATGTCAGTTGTAGTAATGGAGGATACTTGGGTAGAAGAGCTAGTTATACTAGGAGCCTCTGCCGCTTGAGCTAAACCCCAGCCAACTACCAAACTCCAAATCAGGATCAGCAGAAATAGAACGACTGGCGATCGCCCTCGTTTTCGACGGTGGAATTTTTGCTTAATTAGTGACATCCTCAAACGGCAATAAAAAACTGACCAAAGCAGGTCTTCCTTCCCCTGTGCGCTTTGCGCTCTGACAATCAGCTTAGTTCAATTACGGTGATTATTGTCGTAATGGACCCTTGCTCCCGCCCACTGAAGCTTTTCTCGTAGCGTCTGATAGTAAGAAAAATTCTCTCGCAATAGAATAAACTTAGCCTGACAATCTGCCATTCGGACATCTACTCGCTGTCCGGGCCAGATGGAGGTCGCCAATACGCCATCCATCCAAAGCTTAGTACTTAGATCATAATCCGCTAAAGGCCAAACGCTGACCACAGAGCCTGAAGGTAAGACAATAGGGCGACTCGAAAGACTGAGGGGACAAATGGCAGTGACGGTAATTGCTTCCATACCGTCGTGTAAAATTGGTCCATTTGCCGAAACGGTGTATGAAGTAGAACCAGTTGGTGTCGCAATAATTAGCCCATCCCCTTGGTACTGATCGACCACCACACCGTCAATCTCCATCTCCAGAATTGAGGTGATCATGCGGTCAGCTGATGCCGGTTTGACACACATTTCATTCAAGGCGAGAAAGCAATCACTTTCTGGTTCCATGTTTATGCGATCGCCCTGGAATACCGCCGCTTGCAGCATCATCCGCTTCTGGATAGCGTAACGATCTTCTGACAGTCGGTCCCAAACTCGCTCCAAGTCTTTGAATTCCTCAAAAGACTCTGTTAAAAAACCTAGATGTCCCCCCACATTCACTGCCAAAATCGGGATATTGTCCGCAGCTAGCTGCCTTGCAGCCGTTAGGGCAGCACCATCGCCACCTAACACCAACGCCAAATCAATCGGCTGAATTGCTGAAGCCAAAAATACCGGGTATGGATTATCTTTTGGCCCACTCGGCCCCATGAGAATGCGGCAACCGCGATTTTCCAACTGCCTAGCGCACTTTTCCGCCCACTGCTTACTGAGGGCATCCCCCGCCTTATGGGCAATAATGACCTGCTTTAGCTCCACCGTTTACCACTTCAGCAGATTAAACTGCTCCATATCCACCGTTTCCCGATTGCGATAGATGGTCAGAACGATTGCCAAACCAACTGCGGCCTCAGCGGCAGCAACGGTGATCACAAACACAGTGAACACCTGACCTTTGATCGCTTGCGGATCTAGAAAGTTAGAAAACGCCATTAAGTTAAGATTAACGGCATTGAGCAGTAACTCAATTGACATCAGCACCCTAACAGCGTTGCGGCTGGTAATCAATCCATAAATGCCAATGCAAAACAGAGCAGCTGCTAATAATAAAAAGTACTGGAGTTGCATGAGTCACACCAAACGCAATTGGACTGAATCTTTAGTTTGTGGTTCGTAATTCGTAATCAATGATAACGAATTACAAATTAGGAGTTACTTACCACGACGACCATCATCAAGATTGCTACTGCGGTCGCTTGATACTTGCACCAGCTCTCGTGGACGCTCTTGCAAAGTTAATACTGGCCGTTCTGCTGTCGGCGTCGCCGAAATGACCTGATCCGGCAAAAACTCTCGACGCGCCAAGATGATTGCACCTACCATGGCCATCAACAATAGAACTGAAGCTAGCTCAAAGGGCAGCAAAAAGTCACTGAAAAGATGTTGTCCAATCAGCTCAGTGGAATTATCGCCAGCAGTTGGGCCAGCAGTCAAGCTGGTAGACACAGCCCAAGGCGTTGCCAACACCATTGTGCCCAGGAGGGCAAACAGTCCCACACTTACCAGCCCTGTCAGAGCCTTACGGATCCAGGCATTGGGAAGGGACACAAAATCCTCCCGCTTATTCACCAACATGATGGCAAACAAGATCAGGACATTAACCGCGCCGACGTAAATTAATACCTGTGCTGCTGCTACAAAGTCAGCATTAAGCAGAAGATACAGCCCAGCTATGCTAACAAACACGCCACCTAGCAGAAAAGCAGAATAGACGATATTAGATAGTAACACCACACCCAGTGCGGCTCCAATCATCATCACGGCCAGCACGCCAAATGAAACAATCTGTACCCCTTCCGCTAAATTCACTTCTTTTACCCTTTGTCATTTGTCAGTTGCCATTTGCCAGTTGTCGGTTGCCAGTTGCTACTAACAACAGACAACGGACAACGGACAACATTTATTTTTCTGTCTGCTGAACAATCTCTTCTGGTCGCAGTCCCGCACGGGGGGCACCCGCTGGCAGCCCATGCGGTTCCATCACGCCCTTGGGTAAGTAAACTAGTTCTCGCAGTGGTGTCACCATTGGATCTTGCGTTACTTTGTAAGGTAAGCGACCCAGCGCGACGCTATCGTAGTTCAACTGGTGACGGTCATAGGTAGAGAGATCGTACTCTTCTGTCATGGATAGACAATTAGTCGGGCAATACTCCACACAGTTGCCACAGAAGATACAAACTCCGAAGTCAATGCTGTAGTGGTTGAGTTTTTTCTTCTTAGAAGCTTTGTCAAAATCCCAAT
>CAXUIV010000256.1:0-6906 GCA_964250875.1 uncultured bacterium | reverse complement strand
CCTTAGCTTTGAGCGCCTATCTTAACAGTAGTTTAAAAATACAGTACGTATTTGTACTGTGGCTGCCCCAAATCTTGTTTGCTTATATTGTTGTTTAAATAACCTACAGCTATTTCGCGAACCAGGCTATGCAGATTCTAGGAATTAGTGGGATTTTAGGAAGACGGAAGCCACGACTGCTCCACATCCAAACTAATACTTACATCGAACTACCGCCAAAGACATCTTTTACCATTGGTAGACGTGTGGGTCAAGCATCACCTGATGTCGATGTCTCAGGACTTCCAAATGCTAGTGTTGTCTCAAGAATTCACGCCAGAATTGAGATGAAGGGAAAGGATTATTACATCGAAGATATGAAAAGTGGCAATGGCACCTATGTTAGAGGTAGTAGCCTATCGCCGTGCCAAGAGCATTGTTTGCGCAAAGGAGATTGCATAGCGCTTGGCAAGGAAAATTTAGTAACTTTTGTGTTTGAATGATTCTAGTTGAGTTGCGAACACGAGATTTTGTTTGTAGAGACGTTAAATGTAACGCCTCTACAGGTTGTTTGCAGTTTAGGCTTGAGATAGCGTCCTATTTTAATTATAAATATTGTGGTGTAGGCATCTTGCCTGCGCGGGCTTTCCTGCCCGCACTACAGTCGAGCGAGACCAGTGAGGCAATCTCGATCAGGATTTGGAGTTTGATGGTCGTGCCATAGTCAGAAGATTCAACAACTGACAACGCTTAAAACATTAAGCTGAATTTGTGTGAATTGCTACTTTAGTGGTACAGAGGTGCGATCGCCACTTAGCCAACGATATTCAATCGCGGCATGATTCAGCAAAATCACTGAGGGAAGTCACTTAAAGTAATTGTTATGTTACTAACTGTCAAGGGAGTATGGCTTATTAGGTGCCTTGACTCTGGTTCGATCCCAGATACTTCCACTGCTTTAACTCACTGTTACAAGCTGTCAAGCATCTAAGCTACCAATTTTTCATGCTTGTTGTCCATTGTCTAGCGTCCGTTGTTAAAATTCTGGCTAGACATCGTGACAAATGACAGCTGACCACGGACAACTAACAGCCTTGTGACAATATGCCACTAAGTCCTCCAAAAGCTCAACCTAAGCGGTTTACGGTAAATGAGTACCACCGATTGGTGGAACTAGGTTTTCTGAGTGAAGACGATCACATTGAGCTAATTCGGGGAGAATTAATTCAAATGGCGGCGAAGGGAACAGCCCATGAGACCTGCATTAGACGATTACTCCGCCAACTGCCGCTACTGCTGCAAAATAGAGCAACTTTACAGTGTCAGGCTCCGATTTCTCTCTCTTTTGATGGTGAACCAGAACCAGATTTCGCGATCATCCACAATCGCGCTGATGACTATGCTACTGAGCATCCGACTCCCGCAGATACATTACTGGTGATTGAGGTGGCTGATTCTTCCTTAGATTACGACCGTGAGGTGAAGTTGCCGCTTTACGCAGAAGCAAAAATTAGTGATTACTGGTTGTTTAACCTCCCTGATCATTATCTGGAAGTTTACAGTGATCCTCACCAAATTGCTCCAGGTAGGTTCGGATACTTAAATCGGCGGATCTTCCTAGCCGAGGGAGAAATTGTTCTTCCTCCCTTTCCAGATAAATTGCTTCAGCTTAACTTAGTTTTTTTTGATGTTTAGGTCTCAAGGGGGTATTTGCTGCATTCAAATGCTTCCTATGCGTTTTTCCAGATTGCGTATTGAGTGTTTCTGTGTTTAATACAGGGTAGAAGCACAAGAACTTAAAGTTCAAGCGATCGCCCCTCAGCATTAAGCATTTTTATTTGTTTATGAGTTCAGATGATTGCTCCCCTCTCAATATTCTCAACAAAGCACGACGATAGATATTTTGTCCTTCAGAGTTAAGATGAACACCATCCGTTGTTAAATCTCTTCTTAAAGATTGGCCTTGATACAAAAGCTGAACATCTTTCTCAAAAAGTTCAACATTCTCCAAAGCTGCAACTTGACGAATGAAAGCATTAACTCTCTCAACTCTGCCAATAGAACCAGCGAGGTTAGGGTTATGACTTGCCCTAACTGTTGAGTAAAAAGCAGGAATTAGAAATACTTTGTTAGCTCCCATAGATTGGACAAAGAAAATACTGTCTTTCAGATTCTTAACCAATGTATCAATAGTGGTATTGTTCTGGGCGTCATTAGTTCCTATAGCGATAATGGCCGTTTGACATTTTACATTGGCTCTTGTCAAAGTATTCAACTGATCCACAAGAGAATTTGTAGTCATTCCACCTAGGGCGAAGTTAAAGGTGTTTCTGCCGAGTGTGGTGCCGAGACTCTTAGATATAGAATCACCAAACAAACAGACATCAAAGCTCCGATTTTGGGTCTCGTCAACTTGAGCCTGGAACCAACTAGAAGCCTGTGCTAAGTTAACTGAATATGTCGAACTTAAGGTTACGCCAGCAGTTAATAGGAGTAATCTTTGAAAGATATTACGCATTTTTCTTTGAAGAAACTTTCCCAGGTGAACGAAGGCGATCCCGAATTGTTTGAAAACAACTTGTAGAAACGTTACATATAGTGTCTCCACATAGGAGCGATCGCCGCAACTTAAATAGAATTGCTATATTACAACTAATTGGATTAAATTAGATCTAAGCGCAGTTCTTCTAACAAAACCAGTCTTTCAAACGATTTGCCAGTTCATAACTTTAGTTTTGGGGATCATTTTTATAGTAAAGGTTCAGGCTTTCTATGACAATAGTTTTTAGATGATTTTAATGAATCTGTAGAAATAATCGGATTTGAATCCACTCTACTTTCTTCTTTTCAGTATGATTACGGATGCTTTATTGGAAGCTTTAAGGAGTTCACGCTCTACTTCAGAGTTTTTACTGATATTAGCACCCATAATTTAAGTTCCAAAAGGCTAACATTGGGTTTTACGTTGTTCAAGCCAATCTACAGTTCCATGCAATCTCATAGTCAGTTAGTTATTAATCCTGTAGTCAGGGAAAACTCTGGTTTTTTCAAGATAGTAAGTATGGAAATGGAACTTTCAGAACTGCTAGGAGGAAAAAAAATAGATTTAAGAACTCCGAATGAGTTAAGTCTTTATTTCCGAAACAGAGTGATGGCTGAGGCTGTATTTCAGTATGACAGCGATTGACGATTTAACTGAAAAAGCTACCTTACATTGCAGTTGACCCAGTAAGCCAATGCCACTTGTGCCGTTGATTGGCTTGCGGATGCAGCAGCATCGGGAAATTTATGCTTGATTCCTCTACCCTAGCAACTGCCCCTGCTTCTTCAAGCGTACCGATGATATGATCCGCGACATCTCGGTCGATGCCAGCTACTAAAATACATGGCAACGCCGTGGATAGATACTCTAATCGCTCTTTCGCCTCCCGCAATTCTGCCCGACCAACAAGTCGCAAGCTCTTGAGCAGAGGCAGGATCTGAGCAGGAATTGACACTACTGAGACTTGGTACTTCGTCATTGTCATATTACCTAGTTAAGAGAGATTGTCTGTACCCAATCTTTATATTTAGGCTCGCGGTTCTCCGTAATTGCCACCAGCTTTTCCCGGAGCTTATCGGTTATTGGTCTGCTTTTTGGTAGATCATAGCTCTCGATCCTTTTGACCGGGCTAACCTTGGCAGCTGTACCGCTTAAAAAAACTTCGTCAGCAATAAAAAGCTCAGATTTGTCAACAGGTCGTTCTAGAGTCTCAATGCCTAAATCTCTGGCAATGGTAAGAACACTATCTCTAGTGACTCCTTCTAGAATATCCTGCTCAAAGCCAGGAGTGATGATTCGTCCGTTTCTGACTATAAAAATATTCATTCCCGAAGCCTCACTCACTTTACCTTGAGCATTCATAAGAATGGCTTCATCAAAACCGGATTCTACAGCTTCAGTTTTAGCTAGAGAAGAAGTAATATACGCTCCGCTAATCTTGCCTCGTAGCGGTAGACTGCGGTCTTCTTGGCGATACCAGGAGCTAATTCGGCAGCTAACTCCTTCAGGAGACAAATAATCTCCTAACTCTAAACCGTAGACAAAGAAGTCTTTTTCAATATTATGCAGTCTAGGAGCAATTCCTAAGTCTGAGGTATAGACAAAAGGTCTAATGTAGAAAGGTGTCGTTGGCTGATTTTTCTTAACAAATTCAACTAAAACTTCTCTAATTTTATCAGCTGGTAGATCGTGGTGTAAAAGCTTGGCGCTGTCGCTCAATCTGCGGCAGTGGCGGTCTAACCTAAACAGTAAGATCTGTTGAGGATTTTGAGGATCGGGAATACCGCGTAATCCCCCAAAAGCTCCAGTTCCGTAGTGTAAGGCATGGGTAGCAATGGAAATATTAGCCTCAGCAAAAGGGACAAAGCTGTGTTGAAAGTAGGCAAATGGTAGAAAGTCATGCATAGTCGAAATCAAATATAATACGGCAAATGATTGGTCCTACCATTATAAATGGGCAACGCCCTGTACTTACCCCGCATTTTTAACTGGTTCTAGAGTCGGTTCACAGGACTGGAGGCAGTATCTAACGACGAGACGCCACTTGGACCCTGTGGCAGTGTGTTCAGACGGGGATCGGTCTTGACCTCCAATCTACATTTCGCTTGCAGCCTTAACGACATCGGTAGGACTAACGGTAGGGACTTCCCAGTCTGCCACACTTTTGATAAAACTAGCCACAGGCACCGCAATGAGTAGCCCTAACAGTCCACCAATGTTAGTTCCTACTAGTAAGGAGACTAAAACCCACACTGGCCTCAGTCCGGTAAACTGACCTAAAAGCCGAGGGGCGACAAGTTGGTCAATCACTTGGTCAATCACAGCAGCCGCAGCCAAAACCTTTACTCCCAACCAGAGATCATGTGATGCAACTAGTAAACAGATCAAACCAAGACTAAAGACATCGCCAAAGGGAATCAGACTCATCAGCCCTACTCCCAAACCAAAGAGTAAACCAAAGCGGACTTTTAAAACTAAAAACATTACGGTCATTGAGAATCCCATAAGAGAGGCTAAAGCTATTTGACCAGTAAAGTAGTTTTGAAAGTTCTGCTGTAGTGCTTGTCGAATGCGAGAAGCGAAGGTAGAAGGTAGCTTCTGAAATGTTACGTTCCAGAGTCTTTCTCCGTCCAACAAAACATAAAAAGTTAGAACTAATGTTAGTAGAGCTTCTGAGATGCTATCAACTGTGTTTAGAGCCAGACTAAAAGTTTTATCGGCAAAATACTGTATTTCATTGGGAAATCGGTCTGTTAGCTGCGTGCCTAGCTGACTCAAATTGATTGGTAGTCCACGACTATCAGCCCAATTATCAATAGATTGAAGCTGCTGAGACCCGGAATCAATCCAATTAGGAACGACTTTAACGACCTCATTAAACTCCTCTAAAACAAAAGGAACCAATGTGATACATAGAGCAACTAAAATCACCAAGGTCGGCAGGAAAACCGCGAGTGCTGCATAGTTTCGTTTAAATCCTTTCTGCTGAAGGAACTGCACAGGGTAGTTTAAGATGAAAGCGAGTAAAATCGCTAGGATAAAAATGGTGACAAGAGGTTGGAAATACTGGAAAACTCGAAGCGCCAACCAGCCATTGAGAAAGGCTAGAGGAAATAGCAACCCCAAAATCAACCATTGATACAGTTTGGTGGGCAAGCCAATCATAATATTTAAAATCACAATGTGCAGTTAGGGCAGACTCAGTCGGTCGGTGAAAATCAACGGTGACTTGTTAAGGTTGGGCATGGGGCATGGGGCATGGGGCATAGGTAGAGAACTGGACAGGTTAAAGATGCACTCAAATAAAGATGAGAGCGAGAAACCGCTACCACCGATCGAGTATTGCTGTTTTGGGTACCAATTGCGCCATCCCCAAGGGCGATCGCTAAGGACGATTATCTGGGGCGATCGCTAACGTCCAAGCCAGTACGTAGAGTGCTGGCAAATACGGTTTTTAAAAACTAGGGATATGAGGTGTAAAACTGCCCCCTATAAACGTTGTGATCGCGCATCTTTAGTTTGATTTCACTCAGCATACTGACTTAAATACCAGCAGCCTTCACATAGGCAACAGCAAGCGGCGTTATCTTTTTCTCGACCTGCGCAACGACAGAACGGTCAAACTCAGTCCATATCCTTGGTTGACCAAAAACGCAGGGTTGCAAAACTCCCCACAGCATGCCCTCTTGACACAAGTGAGAGTGGATCAACGCCCTATGGCCGAAGTACTTCTGCTCAAAAGCTAGATTGACAACCTTTGGACCAGCTGTCTCAACATCCTCAACATAGACAGATGCTTCATTACGCAGCGCCGCAGCAAACAGCGGATCTTCTTCGAGTAAAGATCTTGGCTCTTGCTTCCAGTCAGAGTCAATCATATCAGGATATTGAGGGCTACGTAGCCAGCAGTAGGCTATTTTGCCGACACTGGTATGCGGGTTACGGAGGTAGAGAAAACAGCGATCGCACTGCAACGTATCACCCAAAGCTGGCAGCAAAGCAGAGAAAACAGCGTCAGGTTCACTGTTGGCGGCAAAAATTTCTTCTAAATCGGGCAAAGCTTGCTCACTCATTCTGTTGAATCGGAATCTGGATATAGAACTCTGTACCTTGGCCTGGTGCTGAAACACATCTTAATTGACCGCCATGCCTCTCGATCACCTGATAGCTAATCGACATGCCTAATCCTGTACCTGTACCAACTGGTTTAGTCGTGAAAAACGGATCGAATAACCGTTTCTGCACCTCATCATTCATACCTATGCCATTGTCGGCGATTTTAACTAGCACTTGACCGCCGTCCAAAACCTCTGTACGAATGCAGATAAGAGGTGAATCAATGTGATAAGGTTTAGAACCTAAGTCCATCTCCCCATCCCCCCATT
>CAXUIV010000255.1:0-6933 GCA_964250875.1 uncultured bacterium | reverse complement strand
CCAAATGCATCATACGCTAAACCAGTACTCACAAATAGCCAACCAGCGATAAACAAGGCTGGGATAGTAATGCTGTGAATCACCCAGTAACGAATGCTGGTAATAATGTCCCCAAATGGACGTTCTCCAGTTGTACCCGACATTTCTATGCTTCCTTAACGACTATTGCGTTTACCTGCATTATCCTATGAAACCCTAGTAAAAATCCACAAACTTCAAGCTGCTGCAACGGAAGGCTGATATTTCAGCAAAACACCCCGCTGGCCAATGATGAATCCCTTCTCAGGCGTGAGAAAAATAATTTTGTACAGGTTGGAGGGTACTCCCTCAACGTCACGGTCTTTCTGCCAGGTTTTACCGCCATCCAAACTACACAGTAAGTTGCCACTGCCACCACTTACCCAAATTTCCTTCGGAGTGCGATATGCCATGTCGAGTAAACCCCAGCTCGTAGACACCTCTGGATACTGAGCTTTTCCCCACTCATCAAAGCTATCTGGGTTGGTAAATTGAATCTGACCGCCACGGGCGATCATCCACAACCGTCCGTCTTGACCAAATCCCATATTCTGGACGCGCCGAGAACTTTGCCGATTGTGTGGTTCCCAGGCACTTTTACCTGGTTCCCAAATAGAGTAAAAGTTGCCCCTGGCAGAAACCGCTAAATACTTGCCATCGGAGGAGCGAGCAATGTTACGCAGTACCCCGACTGCCTCCTGCACCATAGCTTTCCAGGTTTTACCACCATCTGTGGTCCGGTAAATTGCCCCAATATCGGTGGTCATTTCTGCCGACTGTGGTCCTAGTGCCACAATCGTGTTGGGATTACCCGGTAGCTTCTCACTTAGAGGAATGCGTGACCAAGAACCCCCCTCATCGCTTGTGTGCAGCAGCAGAGCAGGTTCTCCAACAATCCACCCTTCAGAACCGGCAAAACTCACGCCAGAGAGGAGATAGTTTTGTTCCAGATCCAGAGTTTTAGGTTGCCAAGTCTGACCGCCGTCAGTTGTTTCCAAAATTGTTGAATTACTTCCCACCAACCAACCGTGTTTGGAATTATCACTAAATCCGATGTCCTGGAGGGTAGCGTCTGTTGGTACAGAAACTGTTTCCCAAGGGTTAAAGCTGAGGGAGGGCGTTTTGCTACAGCCGATGCAAAAAAGTAGAACTGCTAATAAAACGACAACTCGTTGCCATTTGAAAGGTGAATGCATTGTTATCCGTAAGTTGCTGAAAAAGCGATCGCCAAGTGGCTAGATTTACTAGATTTAACTTATGCCGTAGGGAAGTCCCAATGAGAGGCCCTACTGTAGTCCGTAAAGACTCATAAACAGCAAGAAGCCAAGGCCCAAGCCACCAAAAATCAGGAGATTTTTCTGGGTCGGCGTTAATTTGTTCACGCCAAGACCATAGCTGAGATTGGATTGGAAGCCTGATGCCTTGCCTAAAGGCCCAACATTCTCAAACTGAGTAACTCGCACGCCACAAACTGGACAACGCCAATCTGGTGGTAGCTCAGCAAAAGGCGTTCCTGGAGGAATTTCGCTTTTGCTGTCTCCCTTTTCGGGTTCATAGACGTAGCCACAGGAACGGCACTCGTAGCGGTCTAGCACTTGAGGTTCAACAGCTGGTTCGCTCATGGCTTAGGCTTTATGGGGATTTGATCAGGGAATCTTATAATATCAGTTAGAAATTATGACATTAAGCGGTGGACATTGCTGATTAAATTGAGAATAGGGAATAGGGCATGGGGCATGGAGCATAGCTGGCTCTCCCAGAGCTATAGTGCTAAGTCAAACTTATGCTTTAGACGAGATGCTCGCAGAGCTTGAATCTTCTATGCCCCATGCCCTATGCCCTGAACCCAGGGTTTTCCATCACAAATCCGGGAAAGCTGCATAGTCATACTCTCTGCTTTACAGTCCTTCCACTCGATATAATGTTTGAAGATAAGTAAACTACGAAATAACTTTTACCATAAGAGGTAGTTACCCATTGTGTTTGTTCTCAGCGGCTACGAGTACCTTCTTGGCTTCCTACTAGTCTGTAGCTTGGTACCTGCCTTAGCTCTCTCTGCGTCCAAACTTCTGCGTCCTAGTGGTCGCAGTCCAGAGAGACTTACCACTTATGAATCCGGTATGGAGCCTATGGGCGGAGCCTGGATTCAGTTCAACATCCGCTACTATATGTTTGCTCTGGTCTTCGTCATCTTTGATGTTGAAACCGTATTCTTGTACCCTTGGGCGGTTGCCTTCCACAGCCTCGGCCTATTGGCGTTTATTGAAGCCTTGATCTTTATCTCAATTCTTGTCGTTGCCCTTGTCTATGCCTGGCGTAAAGGAGCCTTAGAATGGTCATGAATCCCAGTAAGATGACTCAAGACATCGCCCTAAATGGGCAAAATGAGGGAATTATTAACCCGATTGGGCGGCCCTCAGTTACGCAAGATTTGTCTGAAAATGTCATCCTCACCACGGTTGATGACCTCTACAACTGGTCTCGGCTTTCCAGCCTGTGGCCAATGCTGTTTGGTACTGCCTGCTGCTTCATTGAGTTTGCTGCTCTCATCGGTTCCCGATTTGACTTTGACCGCTTTGGTCTCATTCCCCGTTCTAGCCCAAGGCAAGCTGACCTAATCATTACAGCGGGGACGATCACGGTGAAAATGGCACCGGCACTCGTGCGTCTATACGAGCAGATGCCGGAACCAAAGTACGTTATTGCCATGGGAGCCTGCACAATTACTGGCGGCATGTTTAGCGTTGATTCCCCAACAGCAGTGCGAGGAGTTGATAAGTTAATTCCAGTAGATGTCTACTTGCCCGGTTGTCCACCACGTCCAGAGGCAATTATCGACGCCATTATCAAATTGCGTAAGAAAATTTCCAACGAGTCGATGCAGGAACGGGGTCAGATCAAGCAAGTGCATCGCTACTACAGCACAACTCATAACTTAAAGCCTGTAGCCCCATCTCATGATGGCAAGTATTTGCAAGCGCCAGCTCGTCAAGCAGTGCCTAAGGAACTGGCGGAAGCGATGGGTATGCCGGTACCACCAGCCCTTCAGTCAGCACAAAAGGAGGAAGTTACCCGTGGCTGAAGAATCTCAACCAGCACCTGAGGCAGACAAAGCTGCATCTGAGCTAGTAGAAGCGGGCAAGGTTTCAAAATGGCTGGCCGAAAACGGTTTTGAGCATGAATCATTGACGGTTGATCATCGGGGTACGGAGATTATTAAAGTTGACCGTGACTATCTGCTGCCGATCTCGACGGCTCTGTATGCCTACGGTTTTAACTATCTCCAGTGCCAGTGTGCCTATGATTCAGGACCGGGACAGGACTTAGTCAGTATGTATCATCTGATCAAGCTGAGTGACGATGCAGACCGGCCTGAGGAAGTGAGAGTTAAGGTATTTCTGCCACGAGAAGACCCCAAGGTACCCTCGGTATACTGGATTTGGAAGTCAGCAGACTGGCAAGAACGTGAGTCCTACGACATGTACGGCATTGTCTACGAAGGACATCCAAATCTAAAGCGGATTTTGATGCCGGTAGATTGGGTAGGTTGGCCTTTACGTAAGGACTACATTTCACCTGACTTCTACGAGTTGCAGGACGCTTATTGATCTATGTAGCCACGCCGCCAGTTTCGCGGCGTGGATGCCATACCAGTTGCGATTTTGTCTAAGATCTCCAATCCAAAATGGTATCAGCTGGTAAGACGTTGCAGAGTGGCAAATATACTCTAGAGCAGGAACTGGGACGGGGTGGCTTTGGAGTTACGTTTAAAGCCACTCATCACTACTTAGGTCAGACAGTAGTGATTAAGACGCTCAATGAGACCTTGCAGCAACACCCTGACTTTGATAAGTTCCAACGTCAGTTCCAGGAGGAGGCAAGACGACTAGCTTCCTGTGTCCACCCCAACATTGTCCGGGTCAGTGACTTCTTCCTTGAAGGCACACTGCCCTACATGGTCATGGACTATATTCCTGGTCAGACTTTGGACCTCGTTGTGTTTCAAGGGCAGCCATTACCGGAGGCAACAGCAGTTCACTACATCCGGCAAATTGGGGCAGCGTTACAGGCGGTGCATCAGAATGGCTTGCTCCACCGGGATGTGAAGCCGCAAAACATTATTCTCCGCCAAGGTACCCAAGAAGTGGTGCTGATCGACTTCGGGATTGCACGGGAGTACATGCTGGGAGCGCCTCAAACTCATACAGGGATGGTTTCAGAGGGCTATGCACCAATTGAGCAGTACCTCTCTCAGGCACCACGCACACCGGCAACTGATGTCTATGGTTTGGCAGCAACGCTCTATACCTTGTTAACGGCGTGCGTTCCCGTTGCAGCGTTCCTACGCGATCGCCAACCGATGGCCGCCCCACGAGATTTGCAGCCTCATTTGAGTGCTGCTGTTAATCAAGCAGTAATGCGTGGCATGGCAGTGGAGGTTCGCTACCGGCCTGCGACTATAGCTGAGTGGCTCTCACTTTTACCTCCTGATGTCCCCTCAGCGTCTGTATCCAAGCCGCCGACACCCATAGCAGCAACTGTAAAGCTACCTCAACAGTTTGCCCGTCCTGTCGCAGTAGCGAGTGCTTCCAGCCCTGCTGCTATCAGCAGCCCACCGGCAAAAAGGTTGAGTCCTGTATGGATTGGTGGGGGAGCGGCGATCGCCGCGATCGCATCTGTGGCATACAACTTCATTCCACATTCATCGCCACCGCCACCGACCCCGACTCCGCTAGTTGTCCAGCCTAGCAGTCAAGCCCCGACTAATGTGGATAAGAAAGAGGTAGTAGCATCGCCACAGGCAACGGAGACGCCAGTTCAAATCCCGACGACAACTCGTCGCCGTCGCCGTCGGCAACAGCCTGCAATTCAGACATCACCCTCACCTCTGGGCAATTCTCATCCAGAGGTTGAGTCGCCGTCTCCCTCGCCTAGCGATTCCCCAACCCCTCCGCTGGAGTCGCCATCATCTACCCCCAACTCCTCCCAATCTCCATCACCAGTTCAACCTCCCTCCAGTCAGCCATCGCCATCAGTCATCCCAACGCAGTCATCTCCTGTAACGCCACAGCCAGAACCTTCTGTCAAACAGCAACAAACGGAAGATAACTCAGGGCAACCCTCCTCCAAGCTGGATAAGAACAAGCAGGAAGAGAAACACCAATCCGCTCTTTAGATTCGTCCTGCGATTTGATTAGGCTCCTGCTTCTGGGCCTGAAGGTCCGTCTGCTGTAAAGACCATTGCCAGATCTCATATCCACGCTGACTCAGGTGTACACCGTCCGTTGTTAGATTCCGCCGTAAATTTCCTTCGAAATCCACAAACAGCGGGTGGAGGTTCATGTAGTTAGCCCCCTCGTGTTGAGCAATGGTCGCAATTTGTTGGTTAAGACGACGAATGCGACTATTAGGAATCGCTGCTAGCCGGGTGGGAAGGATAGATTGAACGACAATGGAGCTGTTGGGGTGAGCCTGCCGCAGGCGAACGACGATCTGGCGGAGGTTGTTAAGAATTGTGTCGTCAGCGGCACCTCGACGCAGATCGTTGATGCCAGCCATAATGTAGATCGATTGAGGTCGGGTTTGGGAGAAGGCAGATAGTCTTTTTAAGATGCCGCCGGAAGTATCTCCAGAAATGCCCTGATTCAGCCAGAATTGACCGGCAGGAAGTTGCTCTGAAGGAAACCACAGACTGAGAGAGTCTCCAACCATGATGGACAAGCGATTAGCACCTTGACCAGTAGCGACTGCTCTAGCTTCCTGTGTTAGGAGACTTTGCCATTGCTCATAAGTTGGTTTTTGTGGCGGTAGTGGTGCGGAGAATGCCTCCTTCATCCACGCTGGCTGCGAGCCATCATTGGGCAGACGAGTATAGGTATGGCCTGCTCTAAGGGCCGCCAATCTCTGGAAATACATCTCACTCCCAGAGGCAAATCGACGCTTTTGAGTTGGTTTGGAGTATTTCGTTTGAGCCGTTGGTGCTGAATCAGTCGTTTGGGCGATCGCTGCTGTTAACTCCTGCTGGCTAAACTCAGGCAAGATCTTCGCTACAACTGGAACTAGTTTCTGAGCAGTCAGTGAATCAAAGGACTGAGCCTCAGTCTCGGTTAAATTCCATAGTGCTAACAGGCTGTCTGGCTGAATCGGAGGCAATGCCGGTATCCAAGCTGTCATTGGACCTCCTGTCAACAGACTTGCTGCCAATAAAGGATTGCTCATCGTGGGGTGGACTCCATTACTCACTCTTTTTCCTTTGACAGCGATCTTTTGTGTCAGTCAGGAAATTTTGTGAATATTTACCCTGAACGCTCCAGACAAACGGAGGCCCTTAAAATCAAGCTCGTTCTTATGGAATGCACGATAATAGCAAGAGATGTCTATTCATCTCTCATGCAGTTTGAGTGGGATGCAGCCAAAAATCTCGCGAATCTTCGCAATCATCGTATTGATTTTGCAGATGTTCCTGAGATGTTTGAGGGTCCGATGCTGATTGAACCTGATGAACGATTTGACTATAGTGGAGACCGCTGGATCGGAATCGGCCTCTTATAGAACGGTGTAGCGGTCGTTATCTGGACAGAACGACAGGATGATGTCATCCGTATTATTTCCGCACGCAAGGCAAACCGATATGAGCGTCAACGACTCGAACAATACCTCACGTACTGATTGGGCAGCCCTGGAAGCGATGACCGATGAAGAAATCGACTACTCGGAGATTCCGCCTTTGACTGAGGCATTCTTTGAGAAGGCAACGCTAAGGATTCCAGCAAGCCAAGTACACAGCTTGATTCAGTTAGATTCCGAGGTTGTGGAGTGGTATCGATCACAGCAAATAGACTACAAAACTCTGATTCACTCGGTCTTACGTCGTCATATGGAAAATAATCGTAGTCAGCAGGCAAGCTGATCGTG
>CAXUIV010000254.1:0-6939 GCA_964250875.1 uncultured bacterium | reverse complement strand
TCGACTTTAAAGTTAAGGACTGTAAGCTGCGGATGTATGCCATGAGTAAAATTCGAGTTGCTCTCATTGAAGATCACGACCTCACTCGTGTGGGTATCCGAACAGCGCTGCAACAGCGACAAGAAATTGAAGTAGTAGGTGAGGCGGCTACTGCCAGTGAGGGACTGAAGCTGTTGGAGACGACTCATCCTGATATCGCCATTGTCGATATTGGGCTACCCGATAAAGACGGCATTGAGCTGACGCGGCAGCTAAAGGTGAACCAAGAAGACGATCTGTCGCGAACCAAGGTGTTAATTTTGACACTACAGGACAACAAAGAGGCAGTGCTAGCGGCGTTTGCTGCCGGGGCAGACTCCTATTGTATGAAGGACATCAGCTTTGATAATTTGCTGGAAGCATTGCGGGTTACTCACGGTGGAAATGCTTGGATTGACCCCGCGATCGCTCGCATTGTGCTACAGCAAGCGCAGCAAACAAACCCTGGTGCTGACGCAGTTACTGAAGCCAAAACTGTTGCAATTAATGCTTCTGATACAGAGTACGATCAGATGATTGCGGCCTACCCGCTAACAGAGCGGGAGTTGGAAGTCTTACAGCTGATTGTTGAAGGCTGTAGCAATGCCATCATCGCTGAGAAGCTCTACATTACGGTGGGGACGGTAAAAACCCACGTCCGGAACATTTTGAACAAACTCTGTGCTGATGACCGGACTCAGGCTGCTGTCCGCGCTTTACGCTCTGGGTTGGTAGGGTAGTGGCATAGCGATTAATTTTTCGGGGTGATGCATGTATTGTCTTTGCAAAGTTTTGGGTTCTGAGGCACGCCGCCACTCAGAACTCAAAACTTTTGTGTGATGCCCTCTTGTGACAGCCCCTCTTGTGATAGCCCCCTTGTGATAGCCCCTGTCGTACTTCATTGCCATGAAACACCGTCCGCGCTCCTACTGAGGTTAAACATGAGTCAGATAGAGGAAAGTAAACTCAAGCTCATGGTGGTAGATGACGAGCTTGACAACTTGGATCTGCTATACCGAACGTTCAGACGGGATTTTCAAGTGTTCAAGGCGAATCAAGCCCGTAGTGCTTTTGAGGTCCTAAACAAAGAAGGCGAGATGGCAGTGATTATTTCTGACCAGCGAATGCCTGAGATGAATGGCACGGAATTTCTCAGCCGGACAGTTGAACGCTTTCCCGACACGATTCGCATTCTCCTGACAGGCTTCACTGATGTAGAAGATCTGGTAGACGCTATTAACTCAGGTCAGGTATTCAAATACATCACCAAGCCCTGGAATCCAGATAATCTGAGGGCCGTCGTTCAGCAAGCCGCTGATACCTATCGCGTCCTTAAGCAGCGCACAAATGAACTCCGTCGGGCCTTGCGGCGAGAGAGTGTCATAAATGCTGTCACTACGGCCATCCGCGAGTCACTCGACTATCACAGCATGATGCAAACGATCGTTGAGACAATTGGTCAGACCTTTGAGGCTAGCTATTGTTTGCTGAGACCTGTGGAAGGCGATCGCCTTATGCCAGACTCTTTTTCTTACCGAGCTGAGGGTATTCCACCTGAGGACTATCTGAACATCACGAGTCCCCTCATTCAAACGGTGCTTGCGGGCCGCGAACCTTGCCTGATCCAGGGTACTGAAGCTGGGCACCCCTACAAGCAACTGATTGTGCCGCTGATCTATCAGCAGCATCCGCTTGCCGTCCTCGCTCTTTACCAAACAGGTAGCGGACTGTCTTGGCCTCCAGAGGATATTCAGCTGATTGCAGGCGTAGCTGAGCAAGCAGCTCTAGCCCTCTCCCAGGCAAAACTTTACCAACGGCTACAGGAACAAGCTGAGCAGATCCGGGTCGAACTGGAAGTAGCGCGTCAAATTCAACACAACCTCCTGCGTCAAAGCTGGCCTGAAGTTGAGGGAGTGCGGGTACAAGCCTGCTGCTATCCCGCCCGAGAAGTCGGAGGGGATTTTTTTGAGGTGTACGTTCATCCCAAAGGAGATGTCTGGCTGGCAGTGGGAGATGTTTCCGGTAAAGGTGTCCCAGCTGCCCTGTTTATGGCTAGCGCCATTTCTCTCTTGCGACGAGAACTCTCTCAAGAAACTCCACCTGAGCCAAACCTGGTCGTTCAGAATCTCAACAATGATCTCTGTGACGACTTAACCAGCAACAACTGCTTTATTACCCTTGTTTTAGCCCGTTATACTCCAGCTACCCGCCAACTCACCTACGCTAATGCCGGTCACATTTATCCTCTCGTCTGGTCGCGTTCCCGTGTGACTTCTGGTTCGGTGCAGCCGGACCAGGTTACAGGCACACCCAATAACCTCCCCAATTACCTTGAAGTGCGCGGCATTCCCTTGGGAATCTTGCCGAGTTGGAATGCCAAAGCTGGCTGTCTGAAGTTCAATCCTGGTGATACCCTACTGCTAGCGAGTGATGGGATCACGGAGGCGACTGTCTCTCAGGAGGAGACGGATGGGGGCGATGGCAATCAGCTTGGCCGCTCTATGTTGAGACAAGAGGGACTTTGGCAACTTCTACTACAGGAGCCACAGCCCCTAGACCTAAATAATCTACTAGCTCGCATCCAGGGGCATAACCAAATTCAAGAAGATGACCAAACTATACTCTCGCTGGAGGTTCTGTAAGTGATGAGAACTGAGCTTCATGTACCCAGTGATTTAAAGTTTTTGACGATTGTCGAAAACTGGCTATTGGGTTGCTTGGAAGTTGAGCTGGGAGAATCGGTTGATTGGCCTCGGCAATCGAATCGACTGCGTCTAGCTTTGGTGGAAGCCTATTCCAACGTTGTACGTCACGCCCACAAGGACCAACCTAACCTGCCAGTACTGATTCGTTTAGAACTTAAGGATCGGGATATTGCCCTGGAAGTCTGGGATCACGGTAAGGGGTTTGACCTATCTACCTACCTACCGCCGAACCCAGAAGACAGACAAGAAAGTGGTTATGGCTGGTTGATTATGAATCGTTTGATGGATCGGGTGGAGTATCGCTTGCAGGTGAATGGTCGCAATTGTCTAAAGCTGGAGGCGAGTTTGCCTGAGCCAACCTAGTTCGGTTAACCCCGCTGTAGATTGAGTAGCTCTTGTGGAGAAGCTAGGAGTTTGATAGTGACGGCAGCTATCCGGTGTTGGTTAAGGATAAACAGCCAGGAAACATTGACGCCACACCAGGAGGTTTGCACTCTCCCTGCAACCTGAACCTGCCAGGAACCATCGTCTAGTAACTGGGTGAGTCCTTGACGGGCATCAAGTTTCATGCCTTGAGCCTCTTGTTGAAGGTATGTGGCGATCGCCCTTGGGCCGACAATCCCAGATTCAAATGGAGCATAAAGCACTCCATCAGGGGCGAATAGAGCTGCTGTCGCCTCAAATTCGCCTGCGTTTAGAGTTTCAAAATATTGTATTACTGTTGGTGTTGTAACGCCCTCGATCTTGAATTCTGAAGCGTTAGCAGAGGACGTAGGTTCTGCGACTTTCATGCAATTCCTTTAATGTACATACAAAAATAAGTTAGACAAAAAAGCAGGTGAAAGCCTGATCCCCTAGATGGATCCCGTGCCCAAAATTTAAAATTCAAAATTGGTAATATAGGATGTTCATTTCTAACTATGAACATGCATAGTAGTCAGGTAAAACAGAAAGCTCTAGAGTTGGGATTTCACCAAGTCGGTATTGCTGCCATAGATGGGGCAGATCAGTTAGAGGTGCAGCGATTACAGGCATGGCTCGCTCAAGGCTATCAGGCGAATATGGCATGGATGGCAAACCCAAAACGTCAGGACATTAGTTCGATCATGCCAGGAGTCCGATCATTGATCTGTGTTGCCCTCAACTACTACACGCCGCATCAGCGCCCTGAAGGTCAGGAATACGCTAAAATCTCTCGCTATGGCTGGGGACGTGACTATCACCGGGTACTGCACAAACGGCTAGAGATTCTGACCAATTGGCTACAATCACAAGGGGAAGGAATTCAAGCACTCCACTATGCCGATACTGGTCCAATTCAGGAGAAGGTTTGGGCACAGCGTGCTGGCATCGGTTGGGTGGCTAAGAATGGCAATCTTATTACACGGGACTATGGCTCTTGGGTGTTCTTGGGAGAAGTTTTGACCAACCTAACCTTGACACCGGATGCTCCTCATACTGAACACTGCGGCACCTGCACCCGCTGTATTACAGCCTGCCCTACGGATGCGATTACCCAACCTTTTGTGGTAGATGCTAATCGATGCCTTGCATACCACACAATCGAGAATCGAGCTGAAAAACTGCCAGAGGCGATCGCACCTCATCTACAAGGCTGGGTTGCCGGTTGCGATATTTGTCAGGATGTCTGCCCTTGGAATCAGCGTTTTGCTACAGAAACCGATGTTGTAGAATTTCAGCCATACCCCTGGAACATTGCACCTACTTTGACAGAGTTAGCTGAAATCTCAGATGAAGAGTGGAATAGACGATTCCCGGCTTCGGCACTGCGGCGAATCAAACCTGACATGCTGCGCCGGAATGCCCGTGCTAACCTTAAAGCGTCTCAAACGTCTATTCAGTTAAATGCCAAAGAATGAACGTTAATGTAATTATCTTTGATTTTGATGGCACGATTGCTGATACGCTTGATGCAATCGTGAGTATTACTAATCGTTTGGCTGTGGAGTTTGGATACAAGCAGACCACTCAAGAAGAACTTGCAGTAATCAGAAGTTTAAGCTCTAGAGAAATTATCAAGCGTTCAGGCGTCTCCATTTTCAAGCTGCCTTTTCTGATTAGAAAAGTTCAGGCAGAGTTAAACGATGAAATTCAGGAGATCAGACCAATACCAGGAATAAAAGAAGCTCTGATAGAGCTAAAAGGTCAAGGCAACAGATTAGGCATCATCACCTCTAATTCAAAACAGAACGTTACAACTTTTCTTGATGTCAACGGCTTACAGGATCTGTTCAACTTTACTGCATCAGGCAGGATATTTGGCAAGAATATCATTATCAATCGACTCTTAAGGGAAGAAGCAATCGATCCCAAAGCGGTTATTTATATTGGAGATGAAACCAGAGATATAGAAGCAGCCAGAAAAAGCCACATCAAGGTAATCTCAGTCAGCTGGGGATTTAACTCAAAAGCAGTGCTAGCAGAACAAAATCCAGACTTTCTAATTGATCGGCCAAGAGAAATCGTTGAAATAATAGAAATGCTGCAAGAACAGGTATTGGAGGCGAAAGGGAAAGGGTAAACAAAAAGGTAGGGAAAGGGGGAAGGGGGAAAAGGAAAGGGGCATAGGGTATAGGAAGAGAAGTGTTTTCGCCTTTAACCTTTCGCCCTTCGCCTTTCCCCTTCCCCCTTAATATACGGGTGGAGATTTGGGTTCTTTAAGAATTGTGGGAATCTCTTGCAGCAGTCGTGTTGCTAGCTGTTCGGGTAGTTCTTCTTCAGTAAGAGTAAATCGTAGATCGGCTTGGGCGTAGAGTGGTTGCCTATGCTCCAATAGCAGTTGCAGCTTTTCTTTTAGATCGGCATCCTGTAATAAGGGTCGAGTTGTATCGTCTGCCAGACGGGCATAGAGTAACTCAACTGGAACGTCCAGCCAGATGACTAACCCGTAATGCAGGTAGCCCCAGTTTTCACGTCGCAGCACAATGCCACCGCCGGTTGCGATCACTAAATTCGTACAGGCAGAAACCTCTGCCAGTACTTGACTTTCCAACTGCCGAAACGTCGCCTCCCCGACACTGGAGAATATTTGGCTGATCGACTGACCATGAAGCTCTTCAATCACTGCATCGTTATCAATAAATCGGTATCCTAGCTGCTTTGCTAGTTCTCGCCCTAGCGTCGTCTTGCCAGCCCCCATCATACCAATCAGGTAAATGTTGATTCCCTTTAATAAACTCTTCATGTCACCAATTTTGAATTTTGTAGGGGCGACTTGATGGGTTACCCCTACAGATACTCTAGAAATTGATCGGGAACTAACTTCAACTCCCCAGATTTAAAGCGCGAAATGTCCACCCACAACGCCGTTTTCTTTCGCTTTCCCTCAGCAAAGGTTAACTGTTCTAGCTGATAAAACTTGGGGTCAACAAAATCACATCCATAGAGTTGAATGATTTCATGGCCCGGGTTGCCGTTGAAAGAGAATAAATTCTCCAGACAGCCCAGATACTGAATGTTAGTTAACTCTGCCTGGATTTCTTCTTGAAATTCTCGTTGCAGGGCTTCATGACTGGTCTCACCAAAATCAACCCCGCCGCCCATAGCACGATAAAAAGTCTGCTGCTTAACGGGGTCGTAGCCTTCTGAGATAAAAGTGCGATCGCCATCTCGAATTAGCCCCAAAGCCAGTACCCGAATTTCACCTAGTTTGTACATATTTTAGTTTTGATCGTAAATCAAATCAGGCCGACTCTCGCTGCCCTCAACTGGCCAGTCCTCATTTTCGCCACCAATGAAGAGTTTTTCAATATTGACGTATTCCTGACTCAATTGCTTGAGAGCGTTGATCAAAACATCAAGCGCGATCGCATCACTCGTGCCTAAGTCAAACCAGCAACGCGCCCAAGTCCCCTCATACTCAAACTCTCCAATATTGTGCATAAGCGCCATCAGGCTGTTATCAGCTACGTGTTCATCGTAAGTCATGTGGCTGATATCCAGCCCTGTTTCCTGAACCTGAAGATTTTCGGCATTAAATCCGCCCAGCTTGCCGAGGTAGAACCAGGAATTAAACACCTCTTCTACATACCGCTTCTCTAAGTCGGAAGGAACCAGGCTGAACTCCAGCCAAATCCACAGATCGAAAGGATTAAACTCGCGGAATAGTACCTGCATATCTTATTTATGTCAATTCAGCATGTAGCAATCCTAATTCATTTGCGGTGAGCATAGGGCGTGGGGCATGGGGCATGGG
>CAXUIV010000253.1:0-6947 GCA_964250875.1 uncultured bacterium | reverse complement strand
GAGCTTCTTTTGTGAGGCGAACATCGCCATCATTGTCTTCGACCAGCAGAATCTCCATTGGCCTATCAACAATGTTCATGCTAGCTGCCTCCTGCTTCAGATATTGTGAAGTAAAATACACTCCCTCCCACCTGGGACTGCATCCAAATCCGCCCACCATGGCGCTCTACAATTTTCTTACAAATTGCTAGACCGATACCACTTCCAGGATACTCTGATGGGTTGTGTAACCGCTGAAAGATGATAAAAATTCGCTCTGCGTATTGAGGATCGATGCCAATGCCGTTGTCGCGGACAGAGAAAACCCATTCCTGAGTTTGAAGTTGAGCTGAGACATGAATCTGTGGAGGTTCATTGCCGTGAAACTTGATCGCATTGCCAATCAAGTTTTGAAACAACTGACCCAGCTGCAAGGCGTCGGCCATCACAGTCGGTAGAGGATCGTGGGTGATCAGCGCTCCACTCTCTTGGATTGCTATTTGAAGATTAGCGATCGCTTGAGCTAGAACAGTCTCGCAATCTGTTCGCTCAAACTCTTTACCCTGCGTACCTACCCGTGAATAGGCTAGGAGATCGTTAATCAGCACCTGCATCCTGGTAGCCCCATCCACCGCATAAGCGATAAACTCATCGGCATCAGCATCTAACCTACCTTTGTAGCGCCGTGCTAGGAGTTGAGTATAGCTCGCTATCATTCGCAACGGCTCTTGTAGATCGTGGGAGGCTACATAGGCAAATTGTTGCAGCTCAGCATTGGAGCGGGCCAGTTCTTTTGCCTGTTGAGCTAATTCCTCCTCTACCCGCTTGCGCTCAGTGATGTCTTCAGAAGCACCAATAAGATACTTTGGCTCACCTGAGCTTTCACGGGCAAGCGACACAGTTAAGTTAACCCAGACCGAGGAACCATTCTTGTGAATGTAGCGCTTTTCCATGCAGTAACTCTGAATCTCATCAGCCACGGCTCGACGTACATTCTCCAGGTCAGCCTCTAGATCGTCTGGGTGAGTTAGCAATTGCCAAGTGAGATTTAATACTTCGTCGTAAGTGTAACCCACAATGTCGCAAAATTTTTGATTGACCAGCAACCAGCGACCATCCATATTTGCCTGTGACATGCCGACACCAGCTTGATTGAACAGGGTGCGGAAGCGCTGCTCACTTTCCCTTAGCGCTACTTCTGTTCGCTTACGCTCAGTGATGTCTTCAAAAACAGAAACAAAATACTCCGGCTCGCCTGCGGTATTATGTACAAGCGATACAGTTAAGTTAACCCAGACAGGGGAACCATCTTTATGAATGTATCGTTTCTCCACAGAGTAACTTTGAATTTCGTCAGCCACTGCTCGGCGGACGTAATCGAGAGTAATATCAATGTCGTTTGGGTATGTCAAATTCCAGAAAGTGCGTTCTAACACCTCCTCACGGGTGTAACCCAAAATGTCACAAAACTTCTGATTAGCCAGCAGCCACCGGCCATCCATGCCCACTTGGGCAATGCCAACAGCAGCTTGAGAGAACAAGGCACCGAAGCGCTGCTCACTCTCTCGCAATGCCTCTTGTGTTCGCTTGCGCTCATCTATATCTTCTAGAACGCCGATGAAATACTTCGGTTCGCCTGATGGTTCACGCACCAGTGACACGGTTAAATGACCCCAAACTTCAGAACCACATGAGCGGATGTACCGCTTTTCCAATGAGAATGTGTGAATCTCGTCAGCCAGCATGCGGCGGAAGTACTGGGCTTCAGCGTCTATGTCGTCTGGGTGGGTTAAGTCCTGCCAAGAGTGCTTCAGGAGTTCTTCGTGAGTGTAACCCACAATATCGCAGTGCTTTTGATTGACGAGTAGCCACTGTCCATCCATCCCTAACTGGGAAATGCCAACAGCAGCCTGGTTGAATAAGATGCGGAAGCGTTGTTCGCTCTCCCGTAGTGCTTCTTCCGCCATTAAAGCTTGAGTACGTTCAGCCACACACTGCTCTAGTTCGGCCTGTAGCGTGTGGAGTTGTGCTTCGGTTTGCTGGCACTCGGCATCAATCTTCCTTCGGGACTTGGTATTCCACCATAAGATGGTAAAAACAACGACGTTTGTTACCGCTAGCAGTGCCATACCAACGGCATTTCCCCTATGCTCTGAAATTAGCCAGCCGAGTACCGGAATCCAAAATCCAAAATGGTATGATGACTCATTCACAACTAAGAATTGTTTCGCTGATTCCCAGCGCCACAGAAATTTTAGCGGCATTGGGGCTAACAGACGCAATTGTAGGGCGATCGCACGAGTGCGACTACCCGCTAGAAATTCAATCACGTCCCGTCTGCACTGAGGCACGGCTGGACTCTAATGCTCCCAGCGCCGATATTCACAGCAACATCAACGATCTGTTACAGTCCGCCTTAAGCATCTACAAAATTAAAACTGACGTTTTGGAGCAGTTGCAACCTACCCATATTTTGACTCAAGACCAGTGTGATGTCTGTGCTGTCAGTTTTAAAGAGGTTGAGCAGGCAGTTGTCACTCTGATCCACAGCCAGCCTAAGATTGTCTCCATGCGGGCTGATGTTTTAGCCGACGTTTGGACTGACATCGAGCGGGTTGCTGACGCTACGGGGGTAGAATCACAACGGCTGCTAGAAGATCTAAAGTCGCGGATTAAAATTTGTCAGCAAAAGACCCAAGGACTTTCCGCCGAAGAACGTCCGACTGTTGCCTGCATTGAGTGGACTGACCCCCTGATGACCGCTGCCAATTGGATTCCAGAATTAGTCACAATGGCAGGAGGGCAGCCGCTATTCAGCACTCCTGGTCAGCCTTCACCCCGGCTATCGTGGGAAACACTGGTAGCTGCCAATCCATCTATCATTATCTTCATGCCTTGCGGCTTTGATTTAAACCGCACTCGCCAAGAAGCTCAGTTATTAGCCCAGCGTCCAGAGTGGCAAAGCCTGCAAGCGGTAGAGAGAAGCAGGGTCTATATCACTGACGGTAACTGGTATTTCAATCGTCCAGGACCACGACTAGTGGACTCCCAGGAAATCTTATCAGAGATCCTGCATCCAAAAATTTTTCACTATGGCTACAAGGGAACTGCCTGGGATTTAGGATGAAAGGGCATGGGGAGATGGGGTGAGTTACCTACTCTATCATTCTTAAACTCAAAACTCAAAACTATCTTCCTATTCCTCAACAGAGTCTACAGGTAGAGCTTCTGGTTCTAATGATCTTCTTTTCTTAGTGGAAGCATGGGTGTAGCACTTCTGAGCATGCGGCAGACTCTCTTGACCTACTACTGCCGTTTTATAAAGCCGACCAAATTCCCGTTCATAGTGGGCTGCGACGGTTGGATTGTCTACGGCAATCAGAGTCTCATCGTTTGAGTAGTTGCCCGCACTCGACCAGTTATGACTGCCAGTGATGATCAGCCTCTCGTCTAAGATCGCCATTTTGCTATGCACGCCGCGATCGCCCACTGAAGGCGTAGGGAATCCGACTGTGGAGATCGGATGGTGCCAAGGCTTGACGAGGGTGCTATTTCTCCTACCAGTTGATGGGCAAACTCCCATGGCATCGTAGATTTTGGAGTAAGGGCGTCCGTAGAAGTCTGGATCTACCAGTAGTTTGATATCTTCTACTCCGCGATCATGCACTTCGCCTACGGTGTCGCTAATCTTCTGGTCTGAATAAACGAACAGCGCTATGTGCAAACTCTGTTTAACCTGGTTAATAAAGAAAGTAATCATGCCGTTACTGGTTGTTTCAATATCTTGCTTTCTCTTGGCTGGTGAGAAGTGCAGCGTAATAGTTCCCGCTCCTGCTGGAATTGTTATAGGAGGTCTATCTGGCTTATGGGATTTAAACAATCCCTGCCACATGTAGTTAAATTCTTCAGTGAAAGCAGCGGACAGTTGGGTATTGCTAGAAACAACAATCATGTTGTTAGGATTGCCCCGGCTTTCAGCACTGTTAAAGTGCCCATGAAAATCAGAATTAGTCAGGTTACCGCTCGATATAATCGTAGTCTTGCCATCGACAACTATAAATTTATGGTGCATTAGCCCGCTGCCTTTGGTGGCACCATCAGATGTATCATCTTTGATCTCAATACCGTTCTGACGCAACAGAGCTAGAGCATCAGCAGGATACCGCTTCAACTCTTCAAAAGAAGCTTTGTCATGCTCATTCATTCGGGCAATCTCTTCGGGAGTGTAATCAGTCAAAGCTTTGTTGTACTTGTCGTCAATTATTAGTCTGACTTTGACTCCTGCTTTTTGTTTAGCTACCAGTGCATCGGCTACTTTAGGAAGCCTGAACTGCATAACAGCTACGTCTACAGTTGACTGTGCTTGATCGATTGCGTCAACGATCTGCTTCTCCAGGTTATCTCCCTTGCGGACGAAGTGCCGGTACGGATCTTCGTATTCAGAGGCTGGATTTTGGTTGAAATAGACTTTAACAGCAGGATCTTGAGGTAAGGTGGCAATCTCCGATTGGGACGCAGGCTTGAGCGTGTAGACTAGCACAAACCCACAGATCAAGAAGAACACCAGTAAGGCTACTTTTGTTGCGCGGCGGTACTGGTGACGGAGGGAAGCAATAGCTGCCAATTTCATGCTGGTGTGGCACCCAGTTATGTTTCACCCATTATTTCTTTAGACAGATGCGAGCGACCATGCGGATATTGCGGAACTTCCTAATGAGGAAGCGACAAGCTTCAGTAATTACATTGAGAATCTTCCGTATATGTTTTCTGATATTCTTTCTATTTCTAATTTGGTCGTAGTTCCGATGTTTGCTGCTTATTTTGTGTAGCTATGACTAGACGTTACTGCTAATCGCCAACTCGTTCAAGGTAAATCACCATCACAAGCTCTTTTCTGTTTGCCTCCTGTTCTTTGCGCCTTAAAAAACTGTAGTCTGTAGAGTGATCTTTGACACGAAAGCGTCCCTTATATTCCCATTGACCAACTTCTAGCTTTTCAAATACTGGTATGCTGCCATTTTGTTGACAAAGAATTTTAGCTTTTTGCACGACTTTTGGAGCCTTTCCGATCAAGACTTCTTTAGGAACCTGGGGGTTAAGGTGAAGCTTCAAACAGGCACAAACAATTCTGCCATTATTTTGAGGAAGAAAAGTTTGAAGCTCTCCACCCAGTGCCGCGCATATCTCCTGCCGCGTGTATCTGCTCCCTAGTTTAAAGATCATCAGTCTGTTCTCATTGCCTAACATATAGATGTCTACATGTTTAAGCATATTCATCCGACTTGAGATCGCTAAATTTACTGGCTGCTAGTAGATTTTAGCTGTAAAGACACGTAAAGATTCTGTAAAAATCCTATCTGAGCTATAAACGCAAGCGTCCCTCTGTAGAGACGCGACAGGTAACATTTCTACGGGTTCTTAAACCATTCAGGACCGCTAGATCAGCCACTGAAGGCACGCAGAACGCGGAATATGTTTGAAGACTCATCTGTCCATAGTTGCGCCTGCGTATTTAGAATCGGTTTCCAGCGTGGGTCATTGACCAGGTCGCCAAAATCACTCTGCTGACGAGCAAATAGCACCCAATGAGAAGCAGATTTACCAATTGCCTTCTCTGAAGAAGAAACATCCTCCATCTGCCTCAAAGTGGACAAACCTAAATTGCTTGCTATAGCACCTAGAACAGGCTCAAGATTAATGTAACGGTTAGAGATATTAATAACAAGTAAACCTTGTTCTTTTAACCTACTGAAGTAAAGCTGAATCGCCTCCTGTGTAATCAGGTGAACCGGAATTGAATCAGAGCTAAAAGCATCCATAACAATCAAGTTATATGCATTAGATCCTGACGCTAACTTCAAACGGCCATCCCCTAGGACAACGGAGAATGGAGCTAGGGAGTCTTGTAGAAAGGTGAAGTAACGAGTGTCACGAGCCAGCTTCTCCACAGTTGAATCTATTTCATAAAAAGTCCACTGCTGCTCTGGTTCAGCGTAGGCAGCAAGGGTGCCAATTCCTAGCCCCATAACGGCGATCTGAGATAGATCTCTGTGGGCAGCGTGAAAAGACTGGAAAACTTGCCCAATTGGTCCAGTGCGATGAAAGTAGGTTAAGGGTTCGCGACGGCGTTGGGGATCGAGACTTTGTTTCCCGTGCAGGGTGGTGCCATGCAGAAGACTATGATATCCACCACGTCTATCATCCAAAACTCGGTTAACACCAAAGAAACTGCGCTCAGTGTCGAGTACTATACCCATGCTTGGTATGTAAAACTGGCTCAGTAGCACAATTAAGACTAAGCCACAGCCAAAGCGAATTGGATGTAGTGCAAATCCATAACGAATGGCGAGAAGCAAAACAAAAGCAGAAATAATGCCAATCGGATTGTTGGAACTTATCTGAAAACCAACCAGCAAAGATCCCAGTAGCAGACCGATACTGAGGGGCAAAGTCTTTTGAAGAGACCATAATTGAGGAGTCTCCCTCACTCCCCTTTCCTGAAGAAGCAGGAGACTAAAACCCATAATCAAGGGATACTCTAGGACAGAGGGAAACAGCAGAGGAGCGGCGATCGCATTAAACAATCCCCCCAGGACACCACCTAGAGAAATCCAAAAGTAAAAAATTGTCAGATGCTCAGCATCAGGCCGACTTTTAGCCAGTTCTCCGTGAAAAACACAGGCGGTAATAAAGAATCCTACTAGATGTAAGGCAAGCAAGACCCAAACAGGCTGCATGACCTTCAGCAAAGACAGAACGATGAGCGGTGCCAACACCAAAGGTAAAAGTGTCACTAGAGTGTTGTGAGGCAAGACCAAAGTGCGGGCGAAGGTCAAAATGAATGTCAGCAGATAAATCGCTAAAGGGACAGCCCAGAGCAGTGGAACCGCTGCAAGGTCTGTCGTTAGATAAGTAGTAATACCTAAAAGTAGGCTAGAGGGCAGAAAGGATAGCAACACCCACCGGGC
>CAXUIV010000252.1:0-6971 GCA_964250875.1 uncultured bacterium | reverse complement strand
TTATTTAGCTATCACTAGGTGACGTAGTTTTGCAGGCGTCGTAGCAATGAACCTCTAAAGTACAGCAGAGAGAACAGATAGGACCGCTGTAGACAGGGCAGAAAGCCATGTCCTCTTTTTCGTATTGAAACTCACAGATGGAGCAGGTTGTGAGACCAACAACGCTAGGATTATCGCGGAAGTGGATGTCTTCTCTGGCGATGTAGTACTTGCCCTTTGTGATTATGGCAATGAGCGGCGATAGCAAAAATGCCAAGCCCAAAGCAATGAAGGTAGAGCAGGCTTGGGCAACTGGTCCCATAAATCCAAAAAAGGCGATGATCGACACGATTGAGGCAATTATCATTGACCCAAAACCGACTGGATTGAAGTTGTACAGATGTGCTCTCTTAAACTCAATGTATGGTGGGCTAAGTCCTAATGGCTTATTGACGACTAAATCGGCAACGATCGCACCGATCCAAGCAACCCCTACGTTTGAGTAAAATCCTAGAACCCACTGTAGAGTATCGAAGACACCAAACTCCATTAATATCAGGGCGATACCGACATGGTAAATCAGCCAGACAACACGACCGAGATGGCTGTGGGTTAGTCGGGAGAAGAAATTTGACCAAGAAAGCGAGCCGGAATAAGCATTCGTCACATTAATCTTGGTTTGACACAAGATGACATAGAACGTTGCCAGCGCTAGGTAAGTAGCGGGATCTGAAAACATCATCTTGAACCCTTCAATGTACATTTGAATTGGCTCATCGGCTTTGGCGATCGCGATACCCTTTGTCACAGCCAGTGATGTAAAAAATGAACCACCCCACTGTTTTAATGCACCCAAGATGACCCAACCTGGACCTGCTAGAACCACAGCCAGCCACCATTTGGAGCGATTTCGTGAAGTTTTGTCAGGCAAAAATCGTAGATAGTCAACCTGTTCGCCAATCTGGGCAATCAGCGAGAGCGCCACGCCTGCCCCAGATGCAACTAATAGTGGATCGAAAGCATTGCCACTGGGAGACTTGCCAGCGAAGTTCAGCCAATTAGACCAAGCTTCTGGCTGCTTGAGCAGAACAGCAAAGAATGGCGCAACCATCATGATCAGCCAGATTGGCTGAGTCCACGTCTGTAGCTGTGCTATTAAGGTCATTCCAAAGAAAACCATAGGAATGATGAGGACTGAAGCCAGGAGATAACCCAGCGGCAAGGGAATGTGGAAGTAAAGCTCAAAAGCCTGAGCCATAATCGACCCTTCCAAAGCAAAGAAGATGAAACAGAAAGAGGCATAAACTAATGAAGTAATAGTTGAGCCAATGTAGCCAAATCCTGCACCTCGTGTTAACAAATCCATGTCAATGTTGTACTTGGATGCATAGTAAGTTATTGGCAAACCAGTCAAAAAATAATCACAGATGCAATAAAAATTGCCCAAAAAGAGTTAGTAAATCCAGAGTGAATTGCAATTAGCGGTTCAATTGTAAAGTCTGCCAAGTAAGATATTCCTCCTAAGGCAGCATTAGCTACAGTGAACTCCGACCATCTCCTAAACGACCTAGGCGCATAACGTAAAGAGTAATCCTCTAGGGTTTCATTATTAACCCAGACGTTGTAGCTTCTCTTAATTCTTGAAGTATCTCCAATAGATCTCTTATTGCTCACAATAAACCTCTTAAAGCCTAAAATGTAACGTTTCTTCTTTAGGGGCAATACGCTACTAGCGCAACCTTGGTGAACTAATCGACTTTGGGATCACGAAACTTTCGGTGTACTGCTTCTAAGTCGCGCTTCATGTTTGCAACAATCTGCGGCGAACGACGGCGGAGCATGAGATACCACAACACACCAGCGGCGAGTAACAATAAGAACAAGTAAGGAAACAAATTGTAGGGAGCATCTGGCACGGGATAGACACTACCAATGACTGGCACCAGCATAAAAAGAACGGCTAGTACTGCGGTCATTACATGGCCTTGACGCAATTTTCCCAGCTGGGAGAGATAAACGGGAGCAGCGACGGAAATCAGCATGTATACAAGTAGAAAAGCATAACTAGCAATACTGCCAAAGTAACCGTAAAGATCCAAGGATTTGACATCGAAAAGAGCTGTGCCAGCCGGGATGAGAAACATGATCAGGGCTAAGAGAGTAACGGCGACATGAGGTGTCTCATTTTTTACATGTGCCCGACCAACTGAAGTGTGAAAGATGCGATGTCGGGCCATAGCAAAGAAAATTCTTGCTCCCGCGTTGATGCAAGCGATAGTACAAATGAAGCAGCTAAACGTGACACCTACGGAAAGCAGGACCCCTAACCATGGCACTCCTGAAAGCTCAGCTAGAACATTGAGGGGGTACTCGCTCTTGTCAAGGGACGTCTTATAGCCCCTAAAGCCCAACACCTCCACATAGGAGAGAAGGACGAAAAATAGACCAGACAAGCCAACGCTCCAGATTATAGCTTTGGGAATGAATTGGAGGGGACGCTTAGCCTCATCACCTAGCACCGTTGCACTCTCAAAACCAACGAAGCTGAAGACGGCTAAGACAATTCCCAGTCTTATAACTTCAAAAGAGACTCCCTGAAGGAGCAGTTGCGAGGTGTCAATCTTGATGCCGTGTCCGATTAACAATATCCCAGCCAAAAGCAAGACAAAACCAACAGATGTCAGTTCGAAAACCAGCATGATGACTGAGGATAATTGGATATCCGTGTAGGAATAAAACCAAGCAGCACCGGCACAAATTGCATACAGCAGTATGGGAGAAGCATGGAGGTTAAACGCAGCCAATACAAGATTTGTATAGACGGCGAAGCCAGCTATGACAGCCATGCCCGTACCCAAATAAGCTAACACTAAGGCCCAGCCAGATATAACTCCAGTTGTTGGACCTAGACCTCTAGCGATGTAGGCATACAGTGAGCCTGGAGAGGCAGAGCGGCGAGCAAATTGGTTAATGTTAAGACTGACGAGGATCAGCCCAATCGTCGCAAACAAATAGGCTAACCAAGTTCCATTGCCCGCACTAGCAAACACTAAGGGTATAGTTATGGGCGGTGTTGTTGTAGGTGCTATGGTTCCAACTGGCTCAGCTAGGATTTCAGGGAAGGAGAGGCAGTCTGGACGCAAGCCAGAACCACCTTGTTGAGGATTAACAGACATATTTCAACCTTGAAAGAATAGTTTTTTTGACTCAGGGCGATCGCTAGCCCTCGGTAACGCTTCGTTCACGCCATTTGTGTGCTTGCATACTAAGGTAAGCAAGTTAGTAGCGGCACTGGCATGCAAAAAACCTGGTTGAGGCTACAGAAAAGCCTCTAGCTGCACTAGCGATCTCCACCAATTCCTGGTTTGGACGTGCTGTTTGTCAAGTGCAGAGTTATAAATATCTCTCTTGTTCTAGTTGTACTTCAAGCTTGCAGCTTTTCAAGTAGAATTACGCAAACTCTTGAAGTCTTTAACAAACTCGTGTTGACGGTGAATTTTCAAGCTAGGCTGAGTACTTTGTGTTTTTAAATACAGAATAAGCAAGCTGTGTCCGGCTTATTATTTATGGCTGTTTGTTGTTAGTAGATACCAACGACGAACAACTAACGCTCGCGCGATCCAATCAGCTTTAGCTGTGGGATGAGTTAATAGAAATTTGTGTTTAGCCTACTTTGGGACCACTAAATTTTTTGTGTACTGCTTCCAAGTCACGCTCTATGTCTTTAATCACTTGCGGTGAGCGGTGGCCGAGGATCCAAAACCACCAACCACCGACAGCGAGGTAGCCTAAGAACAAGTAAGGGAATATGTTGTAAGGAGCAGGTGGCACAGGATACACACTGCCGATAACTGGCACCAGCATGAAGAGAACGGCTAGGACGGCGATCACTATATGCCTCGAACGCAGCTTTTCCATACGATACAGATAGACAGGAGCAGCGACAGAAATCAGAATATATGTCATCAGAAATGCGTAACTCGAAATACTTCCCGTGTAGCCATAAATGTCTGAGGGTTCGATGCCAAATAATGTCATCGTAGCCGGGACGAGGAATACAGCAAGAGTTGAGAGAGTTACAGCAACATAGGGTGTCTCGTTCCTCCTATGTGTTCGACCAATCGTAGTATGAAAGATTCGGTGGCGGGCCATGGCGAAGAAAATTCGCGATCCCGCGTTGATACAGGCAAGAATGCAAGTTAAGCAACTACAGACGACTCCCACAGAAAGCAATATTCCCAGCCATGACACGCCCGAAAGCTCTGCCAGAACGCTGAGGGGGTAGTTGCTTTTGTCAAGAGGTGTCTTATAGCCGCTAAAACCCAGCACCTCTGTGTAGGAGACGATAATAAAAAACAGACCCGACAACACAGTACTCCAAACTCCTGCATTGGGAATGAACCGAAGGGGTTGCTTGGCTTCATCACCCAGCACTGTTGCACTTTCAGAGCCGATGAAGCTAAAGACAGCTAAGACGAGTCCCAGCCGTACACCTTCAAACGAGACCCCTTGAAGTAAAATCTGCGAGGTATCAATTTTGAAGCCATGCGTAAACAATACGATCGCAGACAAAAGTAGTATAAAACCAATAGAAGTCAGCTCGAAAACCAGCATAATCACTGAAGATAGCTGAATGTCTGTGTAAGCGTAAAACCAAACGACAGCGACACAAACTGCATACAACAAGATGGGAGAAGCATGGAGACCAAACGCACCTAGCACGAGATTGGTATAGATAGCAAAGCCAACTAAAATAGCCATGGCCGCGAATAAATAACCCGGAACCAATGCCCAGCCAGAAATAAATCCAGTTATTGGATTCAGTCCTTTAGCAATGTAGGCATACAGGGAGCCTGGAGAGGCAGAGCGGCGAGCAAACTGGTTGATGTTAAGACTAACTAGGACCACGCCAATTGTTGCAAATAAAAAAGCTAACCAGGTTCCTTGACCTGCACTGGCGAACACTAACGGTAAAGTTAGAGCTGGCATTGTAGTGGGTGCTATGGTTCCAACTGGCTGAGCTAGGACTTCAGGGAAAGAGAGGCACTCTGGACGCAGACCAGAACCGCTTTGTTGAGGATTAACAGACATGTTTAAACCTTGAATGAATAGTTCTCTTTTAACTCAGGGCGATCGCTAGCCCTCGGTAACACTTCGTTCATGCCATTTGTATGCTTGCATACTGAGGTAAGCAAGTTGGTAGCGGCACTGGCATGCAAAAAACCTGGTTGAGGCTACAGAAAAGCCTGTAGCTGCACTAGCGATCTCCACCAACTCCTGGTTTGGGCGTCGCATTTTGTCAAGTGCAGAGCTATAAATATATCTCTTGTCCTAGTTGTACTTCAAGCTTGCAGCTTTTCAAGTAGAATTACGCAAACTCCTAAAATCTTCAACAAATCTATATTGACAGTAAAGTTTCAGGATAGGCTGAGTACTTTGTATCTTCAAATACAGAATAAGCAAGCTGTGTCCGGCTTGTTATTCGTGGTTAGTTGTTAGTAGATACCAACGCCGAACAACTAACGCTTACGTAATTCCATTAGCTTTAGCTGTGGGATGAGTTAATAGAAATTTGTGTTTAGCCTACTTTGGGACCACTAAATTTTTTGTGTACTGCTTCTATGTCACGCTCCATGTGTTCAATAATCTGGGGGGAGCGACGGCGGAGTACGAAAAACCAACAAACACCGGCAGTAAGGTAGAGTAAGAATAAGTAAGGAAATAAATTGTAGGGAGCAGGCGGTGCAGGATAGACACTGCCAATCACTGGAACCAGCATAAACAGAATTGCTAAGGCTGCTACCACTACATCCCCTGACCGCAGTCTTCCCAAACGGTGAAGATAGACAGGAGCAGCGACTGAGATCAGAATGTATACAAGTAGAAAAGGATAGGTTGCAATAGTTCCTAAGTAGCCGTAAATGTCTAAGATCTCAATGTTTAACAATGACATTGAGGCCGGAATAAGGAACACCAGAAGAGCCGAAACGGTTACGGCAACATGAGGTGTCTCGTTCTTCAAATGTGCTCGACCAACTGAAGTGGGCAAAAGCCCATGGCGAGCCATCGCAAAGCAAATTCGCGTTCCAGCAGTCATACAAGCGAGGAGAGAGGTGAGAAAACTAAAAGTTATGCCAACAGAAAGAATTATTCCTAGCGCCTGCACCCCTGCAAGCTCAGCCAACACACTAAAAGGAACGGCGGTTTTGTCAAGCGGTGTTTTATAGCCAATAAAGCCTAGGACTTCTGTATAAGAGAGGAAGATATAAAAAAGACCGGCCAGCACAGTACTTAAAATTACAGAGCGAGGAACGAACCGGAGGGGATGCTTCGCTTCAAAACCCAGTGTCGTTGCACTCTCAAAACCAACGTAGCTGAAGACAGCTAAAACGAGGCCAAGTCTTACGCCTTCAAACGAAACTCCATGTAGCGAAAACTGCAAGGTGTCAATTTGGAAACCATGTTGAAATAATACAATCACAGCCAAAAGCAACAGCAAACTCACAGAAGTGAATTCAAAAACCAACATAATTACTGAGGATAGCTGGACATCCGTGTAAGCGTAAAACCAAGCAACACTGACACAAACTGCATACAGCAAGATCGAGGGAGCATGAAAGCCAAATCCACCAAGCACGATATCTGCATACATGGCAAAGCCAGCGGCCATGCACATTGCTGTACCTAGGTAAGCTAGAACGAGAGTCCAGGCAGACAGAACTCCAACTACTGGACCTAAACTCCTAGCAATATAAGCATAAAGTGCCGCTGGAGAGGCAGAGCGGCGAGCAAACTGGTTAATGTTGAGACAAACTAGGACCAGTCCAATCGTTGCAATTAAAAAAGCTAGCGCAGTTCCCTTGCCTGCATTAGCAAACACTAACGGTATGGTGATAGCTGGCATTGCAGTGGGGGCAATGTGTGCAATTGACTGGCTTAGTGTCTCAGGAAAAGACAGGCACTCTGGGCGTAAACCAGAACTACCTTGTTGA
>CAXUIV010000251.1:0-6986 GCA_964250875.1 uncultured bacterium | reverse complement strand
AACTTCTCCCGTTCTGCCTTATTTGCCGCATTCGCTATCTCAGCACTACGAGAGGCAAAAAACTCTTTTTCCTGCAACTTGATCCGTTCCCACGGTGGATTGCCCAATACACAATCAAACCCACCCCGATCGAACACTTCGGGATACTCCAACGCCCAGTGGAAAAAGCGCTTCTCCTCCGCTAACTCGTTTGCTGCATCCACAATCTTCTGCGTTGCCCAATTTCCTTGCAGCAGATTCTCCAACGCAGCCGAGGTCGGTAACAGCGCTAAATTCTGCTCTGTCACAGGCATGAAAAACGCCGCCGTCCAGAGATTGCACGCTGAATGATCTCGCAACCACGACACCAAATGCCGACTGCGGCAATACTTTGCTTCCTTCTCCCGCACCGTCGGCGGATCATTATCCCGGATTTGCTCCAGTTCCCGCCACGATTGAGCATACTGCACGCGATCGCGCTCAAACGCATCAAACAGCAACGACAGCTGCCCGTGTTCCAGATCCTTCTTGTCCTGCTTGTTGCGCTTCTTCACGGCTGACGACAGTTTCTTGTCATCACCCGTCACCGCCTTAAATGCCTCATCCGGAATCCCCTCCTTCAGACAATCCAGATCCAGCACGCCCACCAGGGAGTTACCGCACTTGATCCGGTGATCCAGAAAATTCAGCGACACTCCCTGACACAAGCCCTCCAGCCACAGCGCCACCTTACACAGATCCACCGCCAACGGGTTCAGGTCTACGCCATAAATGCAGTGCTGAATCGCATCCCTGATCGCTTCCCGCAATGCCTTTGCCCCTGGCTGTGCCTCTCCGGTGCGAATCCGAGCCAGTTCTTTGCCAATCCGCCGAGCCGCTGCTAGCAGAAAATGTCCCGAACCGCAAGCAGGATCGCAAACTTTGAGAGAGAGCAGGGCGGCTGCTTGAGCTTCTTTTGATGCTGCATTTGAGACTGCCTGTAACTTGGCCTCAATCACGGGTTCCAAAGCACTCTTGATCAACTGCCCTACCAATGCTGGCGGCGTGTAGTACGAGCCTGTGGTTTTGCGATCGCTCCCCACGACTAGCTGAAACTCGTAAATTCCTTGTTGCTGCGTCACCTGAGGATGAAAATCGAGCAAACTCTCATAGACACTCCCTAATTCCTCCACGTCTAGGGCTGCATAGTTCACCCGTCGCCATCCCTTCTGTTCATACAGCGACAGATAGCGAATTGCCAGCAGCAGGTCATGGTTATCCAACCCAGTGCCATCCAGGTTAGGCAGCGTTTTCACACCAAACAGATTGCCGTTCAGCGGCGACAATCCCAACAGATATCCGCGCCAGTTCTCACTGCCCTCAAACAGGCAAAACGTTACCCTCAGCCCATGCCACAGGTCCTGGAAACCTTCCCGCCGCGAACTCGGACGCTCTGCCAGCGCCCGCAACCGCTCAATGCTGTAATACTCCCGGTAAATCCGCGCCTTTTCCGGATCGTCGTCGTTAAGCAGCAGATTGCGCGATTCTGCCACCATCAAAAACAACAGCCGATAGATCAGCTTCAGCAGTTGGCGGTAATAGTCGGTGGCGATCAGTTGACCTGACTCAACTTTTTGCCGCAGTGCCGAGTTGGCTGGGTGCTGGAGAAAACCTGTTCCCAGTTGAATCAGAGCTTTTTCTACCCCATCACGCAGGCGATCGCGCACCCGACCACCCTGTTGCAGCGCCTCTTGGTGATAAAACTCCAGCAGACACTCATCAGCATCATCCGTTCCTTGAGGTAGCCGAGAACGATGAAACAGTCGGTAAAACAAGCCAAACTCTGCAAAGTTCTCCCCATTGAGGATCTGTTCTAGATCGAACTCAACGTAGGTCAGGCGAGTCATCAATGACGAATCTCGCAGCAAGCGCCACTGTAACCCGTTCGTTACCACACCCCACAGGTGTTCTGTCCGATTCAGATACTCCTGCATCAACGCATGGGCAGACAGACGAGGCGTGCCGCTAGGCGGACGCTGTTCCATTCCTACCCGACAGCCCACAATGTGAATCGGTGGCTTGTTCTCTCCGCCATCTGCTCGATGAGAAATGGCGTAAGTCTGGCCATCCACCACTTCTGCCTTCGCCACATACACCGGGTCATAGCCCAAACTCCGCAACAGTGGTACAGTCCACTGCTCACGAGTTATCGTCGTCGCCAAGTCACTATCCGGCAGTCGCGATAAGCCTCGCTGCAAGGCTGCCCAATATGCTTTGGCATCTCCCCAGGCGATCGCAATCTCATCAACCAGCTTACCTGCCTTAGCAAAGCCAAAATCTTCACCCGCCTGACCTTTAAAGTTGCCCGTCAGCAACTCATGCGTCATATCTGGTGCAATCAAATTTCCTTCAACTTGAAAGCCTACTATTGTATTCGATGCGACACTCATTTATAGTTTATTCTTAAACCGAGTTAGTATTAATAGCTACGTCAAACCGGCCAGAGCAGACGCACGTTTAAGCGTGCAGCTCCGGTGAAGGGTGTTCTTCAAGGATGGCGAAAACTACTACGAAGTAGGCAAAGTTATGATATGGAAGCCACAAGCAATGTATGGTTTCCGTAAACTTTCGCCGTTCTCAGACTAAGCAATTTATGCAGTTAAAGCTTGCAGGTAAATACGCAGACTTTTAGTAATAAATATCCTCGGTCGAGATAAAAATGAGGCATATACTCAAGTGTATATCTGCGAATATCAGGTATTGCTGACGTGCCGACAAGTTAACTGCCCTCTCCTTGAGGGCGATCGCGTCTACACTTTTCGTAACAAGTGGCATGTCGATTCCCCTAAATTCCCGAACGGGGGACTTTAACTATATCAACACCCATTTTCCTGGTATCAACGAGCGATTGATGTTGGGAGTGGGTTTGAGGCGATCGCTCGGTTCGATCACGAACAATCGGCCAAATGATGGCAGCTAGGAGTCCGATAAGAATCAGACAAATAAGACTAAAGCAACCAAAAACTAAACCCAACTTCTTGACTTTTTGCGTCTCTTGTGCAGCAATCGAGGGAGCGACGTTACTGAGTGTTGGATCGACCACCTGTAAATGTTTTTCTAGAAGTGCCAAGTTGCGGATGTTGGATTTGTAGGCTGAATCGAATAGGTCGCCCAGTAGAGGTACGAAGCCGATGGCCGTGTCCAATCCCACATTAAATATCATCTGCCTCATGATTTGACGCGGCAGGCCAAAGCGAGCGGCTAAAAAGATAATGTATGCTGAGAACGCCGCACTGACCAAGTCGCCAGATACCGGTACTAATCCGATGATTGCGTCCAAACCAATTCTGTAACCGATGATCGGAATACGGATAGCGTTGTCCATCAAACGGCTTAGTGTGCGAATGCGCTTAAGAGTAGCTCGGCGTTCGGCAGTGTCCATATCAGTGCATACTCACCAGTAGCTTCAGCAAACGTCATCTTGAGGATGATAAGCTAACAAATGCATAAAAAACAAAGTTAAGGTGAAGTGTTAAATGACCGTTGCAACCAAAGTGCCTTATTTATTAAGGGCAGCGCGTGGTGAGGTGTTAGGCCGACCGCCTGTGTGGATGATGCGGCAAGCAGGCCGCTACATGAAAGTTTACCGGGAACTACGGGACAAATATCCCTCATTTCGCGATCGCTCGGAAAAAGCAGAACTCGCCATTGAAATCTCCCTACAGCCCTACCGCGCCTTTCAGCCAGACGGAGTGATTTTATTCTCAGATATTTTGACGCCCCTACCAGGAATTGGGATTCCCTTCGATATCATTGAGCATCGGGGACCGATTATCGATCCTCCTATTCGTCGCCAAGACCAAATTGACCAACTACATCCTATAGAACCAGAAGAATCACTACCCTTCATTCGGGAGATTCTGCAAACCTTAAGGCGAGAGGTTGGTGACAGTGCGACGGTGCTGGGGTTTGTTGGTGCCCCGTGGACGCTGGCAGCTTACGCGATTGAAGGCAAAAGCTCGAAGGATTACACCATCATTAAGAGCATGGCGTTCTCAGAACCAACGATGCTTCACCAGTTTTTAGGCAAACTGGCTGATGCGATCGCCACCTACGCCTGCTACCAAATTGATTCTGGTGCCCAAGTGGTACAGATGTTCGACTCCTGGGCAGGTCAACTCAGTCCCCAAGACTTCGAAACCTTTGCCTTACCCTACCAGCGGCGGGTTGTGGAACGAGTCAAAGCTACCCACCCTGACACCCCTTTAATTCTCTATATCAACGGCAGCGCAGGGATACTAGAGCGGATGTCGCAATCTGGCGTGGATATCATCAGTTTAGACTGGACGGTCGATATGGCCCAAGCGAGGGCTAGACTGGGTGCAATTGGGGTACAGGGAAATCTAGATCCTTGTGCGTTGTTTGGTTCTAAAGAGTTCATCCGCGATCGCATCCTTGATACCGTTCGCAAAGCTGGCAACCGAGGACACATCCTGAACCTTGGTCATGGAGTTTTACAGGGCACTCCAGAGGAGAATGTGGCTTTCTTCTTTGAGACAGCAAAGCAGCTCAATTGAGTTGTTCACACTTAGTTGTTAGTCTGGTCTAACAACTAACAACTAACAGCTAATAACAAACAACCAAAACATGATTATGAGCCAGAAGCGAATTTTAGTGACTGGCGCAAGCGGGTGCATTGGTCATTACATCACCGAAGCCCTGATTCAGGAAACCGAACATGAGCTGTATTTGCTAATCAGGAATCCAGACAAGTTACAGTTGGATACTCAAATTCGCCCTGGTATTCACATCTTGCAGGGCGATATGCGAGAAGTTAAGCGCTTCGCTAAACTGCTAAAAACGATGGATAGTGCTGTCCTTATAGCTACCGCTTGGGGTGGTGCCGAGGCATTTGACATCAATGTGGTGAAAACGCTCCAACTGCTGGATTTGTTAGATCCAGACAGGTGTCAGCAAGTCATTTACTTCTCTACCGCTAGCATCCTAGATCGTAATAGCCAATTACTCAAAGAAGCAGGCGAGCTGGGTACTGACTACATCCGTTCTAAGTACGACTGCTTTCAGCGGCTGTTGAAATCGGCGATCGCGCCTCAAATCACAATTCTTTTTCCCACTCTTGTATTCGGTGGTGATGCTGATAAACCCTATTCTCATGTCTCAGCTGGCTTACCAGAAGTCGTCGGATGGATCAACCTGATTCGCTGGCTCAAGGCGGATGGTAGTTTTCATTTTATCCACGCCCGCGACATTGCCCAGTTAGTACTGTACCTGATTGAACATCCTCCAGAAGGAGATGAACCACGGCAGTTTGTGCTAGGCCAAAAGCCGTTGACTGTGAACCAAGCGATTGAAGAAATCTGTGCTTATCTAGGCAAAAGGATTTATTTTCGCTTTACCGTATCTTTACCTCTGGCCAATTTGCTGATATTTCTATTCCGCATGCAGATGGCTGCTTGGGATAGATTTAGCATGCGCTACCGGCACTTCACTTATCAAACCGCTATTAATCCCAGCAGCCTTGAGTTACCAAATTACTGTGCCACCCTCAGCGATGTCCTTAAAGTCACTGGTATTCTCCCTGGAAGGGCGACACGGAAGCAGGAGTAATACCATTTTGGATTTTGGATTGATAAATTCTAGACAGGTTCTCAGGTAGAGGTAAATCTGCAACAAATATCATGAGGATTTTGATCGTTGAAGATGACGCTCGGATTGCCAAACCTCTGGCAGAGGACCTGAGACATCAGCATCATGTTGTGGATATAGCAAGTAATGGAGTTGAGGGTTGGGAATATGCTCAATCGTATTTGTATGATCTGATTTTGTTGGACTTGATGCTGCCTCGAATGGATGGAATTACAGTATGTAAGCAGCTCAGGAGTGCTGGTTCTAAAGCTTTAGTCTTAATGCTGACGGCCAAAGACACAACCACTGATAAAGTTATTGGACTTGACGCAGGTGCTGATGATTACCTGGTTAAGCCATTTGAATTGGAAGAGTTAGCAGCTCGCATTAGAGCGTTATCCCGTAGAAGTCCAGAAGCAAAGCAGCCGACTCTCTGCTACGGCGAATTGCAGCTCGATCCAGGAAGCTGCACAGTCACTTATGCCGCAAAACCTCTGTCTTTAACTCCCAAAGAGTACATGATCCTAGAGTGCTTCTTACGGAGTCCAAATCAAGTGCTGACTCGCGCTATCCTACTGGATAAGGTTTGGGAATTTGATAAGGTGTCTGGGCAAGAAACTATCAAAACTCACATCACAAACCTACGGCGTAAAATCAAGGCAGCAGGAGGTTCAGATAATTTAATCGAAACAGTTTACGGTATAGGCTACCGTCTCTGTCCCAACGAATGAGCAGTAGAGGCATTTAGATATACCTCCACCATTATAAAGTGTGTTTCAGAAGCTACAGTACCGGCTGCTATCGTCTTACCTGATGGTTTTTGCCTCCATCCTGGGAGTCTTTGCGATCGCAGTCCGGCTGGTCTTTACTCATAGCTTAGGCCAACAAATCACTGATGAGTTGACTGCTTTGGGACAAGGTGCTGCTGCCAGTGCTGAGTTTGAGCAGGGACAGCTTAAAGTTGGAGATGATTTTTCAATTAACAATTTGATAGTCCGTAACCAGGCATTACAGTGGTTTGACCGGCGAGGTCACTTGATCAGTCAACAAGGTAAAACAATACTTTCTCTACCTTTCTCTGCTAATTCTGTGCAGCTTCAAGCAGGGAATCCGCGAATTCAGGCAGTCACATCGCCCATTTTAAGCAGTAATAATAGACGTTTAGTGGGATATGTCAGAGCTAGCGAATCTTTAGAAGAGTTCGATGAAACCTTACAGAAACTGGATTTAGGACTGGCAGGTGGAATCCTAATGGCATTGGCGCTAAGTGGTGTTGGTGGAGTGGTGCTGACTCGGCAAGCGATGCAGCCCCTTGAGGAAAGCTTTGAAAGGCTAAAACAGTTTACGGCTGATGCCTCTCATGAACTTCGTAGTCCCTTAAC